>NZ_JALJRF010000004.1:0-235073 GCF_024519835.1 Dietzia sp. Die43
GCTGGAAGCGCCGATACTCCCGTTCGCGCTCCTCCACGACCTCGACGCCGCGATCGCTGACCGACTCGCCACCAGGCAGGAGGCGGCATGATCACGTGGCCCAGGGGTGGCTGGCGGAACGCGTCAGCGACGGACGATCACCATCCGCGACCCCACCTCGCGGACGTCGAAGCGGGCGGGATCGTCGAACTGCCGCGGCCGGAAGACGATCTCCTCGCGCGCGTTGTTCTGGACCCGGGGCATCTGGTTGATGATCGCGGGGAAAACCCAGCGGCGGGACCCCTCGCGGGTGAGGACCAGCACGTCGGGGCTGCGGAACTCACTCGAGTCCAGCGCGGCGGTCAGCTCTCCGGGGGTCTCGGTGTCCGCCCAGCTCCGGATCTCGTCGAGGCGCTCCTCGTACCGGCCGGCCGGCGTGGCGTACGCCTGGGCCGGCGCCTGGAACGAGAAGTACGGCCGGTAGGCGTAGAGGGTCGGATCCGAGGTCAGCAGGACGAGGTCCGAGGGTGCCCGGTCGCCGGTCATGTCGTCCACAGCGTCCAGCACGTCGCGGGGCACCGCGGGGAACCCGCGGGCTTCGGCGGCGAACTCCGCATCCTCCCCGGAGACGTGCTGCACCATCTGGACGGCAGCGAGGCCCGCGACCACCACCGCCGCGGCGGTGACGCGGCCACGGGACCGGTCGGGAGAGGTCCGCACGGCCCACCGGGCCAGCGTCAGCGCGCCGACCACGCCCGCCAGGGCGAGGACGAGGGTGATGATCGGGATCATCCGGAACGGCAGCAGCGTGCTGCCGGTGACCGCCCGCAGCCCCGAGAGCACGTACCACCCGAGGACGGTCACCGCCGTGAGGCCCAGGGCCTGTGCGAGGACGAGCCGTCGATCGGTCGGGGGGAGAGGGCCGTCGGCGTCGGTGTCGGCGACGTGGTCCGTGTCGTGCTCGGTGCCGATCCGCGTTCGCAACGTCGCCGCCGCGCGCTCGGAGGCCCGGCCGGCTCCGTCGGGCCAGACGGTGACGACCAGCCACACCACGCCGATCAGGCACAGTAGCCCGACGGCGGACACCTCGAGCATCGGCAGCGGCCACCGCGAGGCGATCTCGGGCGCGAAGTCGTTGGCCACCGAGGGTTCGGTGTCCGCGCCGCCGAGGGCGGCCAGCAGGAATCGGTGCCAGAACAACAGTGCGATCGCCGCGGAGATCGCCGCCATGGCGGCCAGGCGGCCGAGCAGGGCGAGGACCACCGCACGATCGGTGCGGTATCGCCAGGAATGGATGACGACGACGAGGCCCACCAGCAGCGCCGCGACACCC
Source organism: Dietzia sp. Die43 (assembly GCF_024519835.1). Classification (NCBI taxonomy): domain Bacteria; kingdom Bacillati; phylum Actinomycetota; class Actinomycetes; order Mycobacteriales; family Dietziaceae; genus Dietzia; species Dietzia sp. Die43. The sequence goes on from NZ_JALJRF010000004.1 coordinate 1,313, forward strand.
GCGATGAGGGTGTAGCCCAGCGCAGCCCAGCCGAGGTACAGGCCGGTCGTCGCGACCAGCGGCCACGTGGGTCCGCGGCTCGTCCGGGATCCGGCTGCGGCGGCCACCCGTGCGCAGAGGAGGAACGTCGCCACGACGACCTGCGGGAGCAGGCAGATGAGGATCCACGAGTAGGGCTCGTAGGCGTTGGTGTGCCCGCCGATGACCGAGGTGACGAGACCGAACACGACGGCAAGCCGCGCGGGGACGAGCCATCGCCAGGCCACGAACGCGATCGCGCCGGCGATGGCCATGGTGACGATGGCGTACGGCTTGTAGAACTCCCAGCCGTCGATGCCCGTGATCCGGGACAGCTGCCCGCCCACCCAGAACCACTGTGGCGGGTAGAAGGGCGCGGCGTCGGCGTAGAAGGGGTCGGCGAGGGCGGGGGAGTCGGCGAAGCGGGTGACGTAGGCGACGCGGTTGAGCTGGTCGCCGCCGAGGCCGAACAGGTAGTGCGGCGTGCCGTTCAGCAGCAGTCCGAGGTGGGAGGAGGCCAGGAAGGCCGGCCCGGCGGTTCCGAGCAGCCACAGGGCCCGGCCGCCAGTGGCCCTGCGCAGCAACAGCCACCCGGCGAGGATGACGACCCCCGCGGCGAGGGTCGCGCCGAAGGTCTCGGGCAGCCAGCTGGGTTCGACGAACGGCAGCGCGTCGACTCCCGTGAACGTGAGGGCACCGACCACGGCCGCGACCAGGAGGGCGGCGAGGAGTTCGCCGCCCCGGCGGGCGAGCAGACGGACGTCGGTCATGCGTCGGTTTCCGGGTGGCGCGCGGTCACGGCCAGGCCGGTGACGTGGACCGCCACCCCGATGCCGGGGCCCGCGAGGAGCGCGATCGCGGCGCGCACGTCGAGCGGTCCGGGGACGGCGACGAGGAGGGCCGCCGCGGCGACGACCGCGACCCACCACCCGGCGTTGTAGAGCAGGTGGCGGTCGAAGGCCAGCGCCGCGTTGCCCGTCACCATCAGGGCGGCGGTGCCCACCGACGCGGCGGTCAGGGCGGCCAGCACCGCACCGGGCAGTTCGAAGTCGCCGCCGAACAACACGCGGATCAGCCACGGGCCGACCAGCCACGCGGCCCCCGCTCCCACGATCCCCACCGCCGTCACCAGGCCGAGGGGGGCGGCCAGCGACCGCGGTCCGCGGGCGCGGCGCTGGACGAAGTAGACGATGATCGCGCTCTGGAAACTGGTGAGCGGCACGAGCAACGGCGCGCGGGTCAGGGTGATGGCGAGGATCACCGCGCCGACGAGTGGGGCCGGATCGTCCGCGCGGACGGTGGCGGTGACGAACAGCGGGAACCCGGTCACCAGGGCCGAGGTGCCGGCGGAGGCGAGCATGGCTGCCCCGGTGTTGCGCCAGAAGCGCCGGCGGCCGGCGTCGACGGCGGAGGCCAGCGCGTCGCGGGTGGCGGGGGACAGGGCGATGAGCAGCGCCCACGTGACGGCGCCTGCGACCGTGGCCACGGCGAATCCGAGACCGGCGTCGCCGAGCCACCACGCGACGCCCGCCACGGCCAGGCGCAGCGCCGCGTCGACGGTGAGCAGGACCGCGTACAGGCCCCAGCGTTCGGTTCCCGACAGGGCGCCCGCGGTGGCGGCCTGGAGGGTGAAGCCGAGGATGCCGAACGCCATGATGGCGACGCCGACGCCGGAGAACGTGGGCAGGCCCAGCGCGGGCCAGGCCGGTGCGCTCACGGCCACCGCGGCCGCGAGGACCAGGCCCAGCGTGAGCCCGGCCGGCAGCAACCGGACGGCCGACCGCGGCGGCCGCGCGCCGACCGTGCCGGTCCCACCCACGCGGGCCGAGCGGACGGCGCGGGTGACCTCCTGCATCAGCCCGTTGGCGACGCCGCCGAGGGCGAAGAACGCTCCCCAGTAGGTGGCGAACAGTGGATAGTCGGCCGGGCCGAGTGCGCGGCCGGCCACCAGCATCACCAGGTACCCGGAGGCCGCGGCGAACACGGTCGCCAACGTCAGTGCCCGCATCCCGCCCGCGGCCGAGCGGCCGGTGGTGGGCGTCGGCTCAGTGGCTGCCGGTGTCGTCATCGGGCATACCGAGGGTCGGCGGCAGGGGCTCGGAGAACAGCCAGGCGTTCCACAGCGGGCGCAGGTCGACGGGGGAGTGGTCGGCGGCCAGGTGGAGGAAGTCGTCGGTGGTGACCGTGCTACCGGAGTACGTCGCCACCCACGTGCGGAGGAGGTCGAAGAAGCGGTCGTCGCCGATCGTCAGGCGCAGGGCGTGCAGGGTCAGGGCGCCGCGTTTGTAGACACGGTCGTCGAACATGTCCTCCGGTCCGGGGTCGGACAGGAGGAGGTCCTGCGGGGAATTCTGCAGCTTGGAGTAATAGCGCAGGGCGTGACTGCCGGCGTCGGCGCCGCCGGAGAACTCGGTCCACAGCCACTCGGCGTAGCAGGCGAACCCCTCGTGCAGCCAGATGTGCTTCCACTCGGCGATGGTGACGGCATTGCCGAACCACTGGTGGGCCAGCTCGTGGGCGATGAGTCGCTCGTCCGAGTCCGGCCGGCCCGCGGCCTCACACGTGTTGCGTCCGAACGTCGACATGCCCATCGCCTCGAGCGGGATCTCGAGTTCGTCGTCGGTCACCACGACCTTGTAGCTGTCGAACGGGTACGGGCCGAAGAGATCGGAGAACACGGTGATCATCTCGAGTTGCCGGGCGAAGGCCTGCCGGAATCCCCGCTTGAGGTCGGCGGGGACGAAGGCGTGGAACGGCACCGGCCCGTCGGTGGCCTCGAGGTGGTCGTACTGCCCGAGGTTGACGGTGACCAGGTAGGGGGAGGTGGGGTGCGGGAGGTCGAAGTCCCAGGCGGTCGTGCTGCCACTGCGCTTCTTGCCGACCAGCGTGCCGGTGACGACGGCGCGGTACGGCGAGTCGGTGGTGAGCCTGATACGGAACGGGGCCTTCGCCGAGGGGTGGTCGTCGCAGGGGAACCAGCTGGCGGCACCGTTGGGCTGGCCCGCGACCAGGACCCCGTCGGTCAGTTCCTCCCAGCCCACCTCGCCCCACGGCCCACGGATCGGCTTCGGGTTGCCGGAGTAGCGGATGGTCAGGGTGAACGCGGATCCCACGGCGAGCGGTTCGGCGGGGGTGATCGAGAGCTTGCCGCGGGGCCGGGTGTAGCGGGCGACGCGGCCCCCGTCGAGGAGCACCTTGGACACGGTCAGGTGTGGGGAGAGGTCGAGCCGGATCGTCTCCAGCGGCTCGGTGGCGGTCGCGGTGATCACCGCCTCGCCACGGAGGTTGTTGGGGCTCACCTTGTAGTTCAGGTCCAGCTCGTAGCGCGTGACGCGATATCCGTGGTTGCCCGCGCCGGGCAGGTAGGGGTCGACCGGGTCGGCGCCCGACGGCGTGCGTGGGGACGCGATCCGGGCGACGAGGTCTGACTTCACTGCCTTCAATTCCATGACCTGCGCGAGTCTAGAGGACCCGCGTCCGGCGACGCCCTTCTCGACGCGAGACGTGGCCGATCCCGAGAAAGTAGTTGCCAAACTGGAAAGCACTTGCCTACTCTCAATACCACTCCGCGGCGGAAACTCCCCCGGGGCACCGACGGAAGGCAGACCCATGGACCCGCAGAACTCCAGCACCGGCGAGGTCGATCGAGCGGAGGCCGCCCGCATGCTCGCCGAGGCCGAGGGGCGCCCACCGGTCAGCTCCCGGCACGACGCCCGCCTGTTCGCGGCGTTCGCCGCGGCCATCTCGCTTCTGATGGGGATCGGGACAGTCGCGATCATGTTCTCCAACTGGGCGCTCGTGCCGTACGTACTGCTGCTGTTCGTGGCGATCTTCTGGCAGCGACGCGCGATCAAGGCGGGCCCCCGCGGATCGGGACGGACCTACACGTGGGGCGTCGCGGGATCGGGCGTGATGATCCTCGTCGTCGTCACCGGCCTGAACGTCGTCCGCACCACGATCGGGCTCACGACCTGGTGGTACCTCCTCGGGGTACTGCTCGTCGCCCTGCCCGGCCTGGTGGCCGCCGCGATCATCGACCGGCGGGGATCCGATCGGTGAGCGGAGAGAAGATGGGCGGTGAGACGACGGGCGGTCATATGACGGGCGACGAGACGACGACGAGCACCCCGGCTGCATCGGGGGGCTCCGCCTCGGGGGCGGGCGGCGGATCGGGAGGGCACGCCCGCCACCGGTTGGACGAGGTCATCCACGCGCCCGTCCGCTTCTCCATCGTCGCGGCCCTGGCCGGCGTCGACTACGCGGATTTCGCCACCATCCGCGACGCGGTCGAGGTCACCGACTCGACACTGTCCAAGCAGGCATCGGTGCTGGAGAAAGCCGGATACGTCAAGGTCAGCAAGGGGTACGTCGGCAAGCGACCGCGGACGTGGTTGTCGCTCACCCGCGACGGACGCAAGGCCTACGCGTCCCACCTGGCGGCGCTGCGGGCCATCGCCGGCGGCTGACCCGCCCACCGGCTCAGCCCCGCCAGGGTGCGATCGGGTTGCCCTGCCAACGGGTGCCGGGCGGAATGCGGTCACCGCGCATCACCAGCGAGGCCGGGCCGACGGTCGAGCCGTCGCCGATCGACGACGCCGGTAGCGCGACGCAGTGGCACCCCAGCGTGGCGCCGGCCTCGATCGTCACCCGGTCGATCTGCATGATGCGGTCGTGGAACAGGTGCGTCTGGACCACGCACCCGCGGTTGATGGTGGCGCCGTCGCCGAGGGAGATCAGGTCCGCCTCGGGCAGCCAGTACGACTCGCACCACACGCCTCGGCCGATCCGTGAGCCCAGCAGGCGCAGCATCGCGTTCATCACCGGGGTGCCCGACGCGGGCCGGGCCATCCACGGCGCGGCGAGCAACTCGATGAACGAGTCGGCGACCTCGTTGCGCCACACGAACGACGACCACAGCGGCTGCTCGCCCGCGCGGATTCGGCCCACGAGGATCCACTTGGCCAGCGCGGCAACCACCAGGGCGACCAGGCCCGCGTAGGCGAGCGTCAGCCCGGAGGTCAGTGCCGCCACGCCGAAGCCCCACTTCAGGTGGAGCTCCTGCATCACCACCAGGACACTGACCAGGAGCAGGAACGACATCCACACGGGGACCAGTCGCAGGGTCTCCCACGCCGCCCGGGCGACCTTGAGCCGTCGCGGCGGCTGGTAGGTGCGGACGTCGTCGGTGTCGGCGACGGCGCGAGGGAGTTTCTGCGGCGGCGACCCCAGCCACGAGGTGCCCTTCTTGGCCTTCTGAGGGGCCGACGAGAGCACGGCGACCAGGCCGCGCGCGGGCACCTTCCGCCCGGCGGAGGCGATCCCGGAGTTGCCGAGGAAGGCGCGCTTGCCGACCTGGGCGTGCTCCAGACGCATCCATCCGGAGCCCAGTTCGTACGGTGCGACCATGGTGTCGTCGGCGAGGAACGCCCCGTCGCGGACGGTGGTGAGGGCGGGGATGAGCAGCACGGTCGAGGCCTCGACGTCCTTGCCGATCCTGGCTCCCAGCATGCGCAGCCAGACCGGGGTGAGCATGGACGCGTAGAGCGGGTAGAGCCAGTTCCGGGCGGCGTCCATGAGGCGCTCGCTGCACCAGGCCTGCCAGGCGATCCGCGAGTGGACCGGGTGGAAGCCCGGGTCCAGGCCGATCGACAGCAGCCGGACCGCCCCGAGGGTGGCCACGGCGAAGAGTGCGAGCGCGAGGAGGGTGGCGGGGACCGACCACAGAGCGGCGAGCAGGGCCATCTCGCCCGGGCCGCCCGCGCCGCGGGCTCCCCAGGCCACCAGCGCGAGGCCCGCGAGCAGGGCCGCCAGCGGCATCGCACCGAGCGCGACGGCGGAGAACTGGTAGACCAGGCTCCAGAACCGGTTGTGGGGCGCGGGCTCGGCCGGCCAACTCGACCCACGCTTGCCACGCTTGAGTGCGGGGGAGCCGGCATAGCGCTTACCGGCCTTGACCGTGCCGACCACCGCGGACCCGATCTCCACGTGGGCACCTCGGCCCACCACCGCGCCGGGCAGCAGGGTGGACCGGGCGCCCACCACCGCGTTCTCGCCGATCTCCACGGAGCCCACGTGCACGAGGTCGCCGTCGATCCAGTACCCGGCCAGGTCCACCTCGGGTTCGATCGAGGCCCCGTCGCCCACCCGGAGCAGGCCGGTGACCGGCGGGAGGGTGTGCATGTCCACACCGTGGCCGATCTGCGCCCCCAGCAACCGCGCGAAGGGGGTGAGCCACCCGGCACCCTCGAGATTGGCGGCCCCGGAGACCTCGACCAACCGCTCGGCGGCCCAGATCCGCAGGTGCACCGACCCCGCCCGCGGGTACGTCCCCGGGGTCACTCCGGCGGTGAGCACCCGGCACAGGCCGGCGGTGACCAGCATGCGGCCGGCGGGCAGCAGGAGCAGAACCACCATGATCCCGAGCACCCACCACGACACCGGCCGCGCCCAGGGCAGCCCGAGGCCGACGGCGACGTTGTTGGCGATACCCACCCAGGTGAGCCACTGCAGGCCGGTCATGGTGAGGAGCGGGATCGTGGCGAGCACCTGCAGGAGCTGCGCGCCGCGGCCGACGGGTCGGACGTACCGCGGTTCGACCTCGGCTTCCGGTTCGAGTTCGTCGAGGTACCCGGCGAAGTCGCCCAGGCGCGAGCGGTCGTAGATGTCGCCGACGGTCACCGCGGGGAAGCGTTCCCGGACGCGGGCCACCACGTGCGCGGCGGCGAGCGAACCGCCCCCGAGGGCGAAGAAGTCCTCGTCGACCCCGGAGACGTCGGCCCCGAGGGCGGCCGACCACAGTTCGGCGACCCACGCCTCGATGCCGTCGAGTTCCGACTCGGCGGCCGACGTCTGGGCCAGCGGCCACGGCAGGGCGGCGCGGTCGACCTTGCCGGAGGTGCGGGTCGGCAGCTCGTCGACCAGGGCCAGGCGCGGGACCACGCCGGCGGGCAGGTGCTCGCGCAGGAGGCCGGCCGCGCCGGGCAGGTCGAACTGGTCGGGCTGCTCGGCCACCAGGTACGCGACGAGCACCGGTTGGCCGGCGTCGGTCTTCTTCACGGCGGCGGCGCCGGCGCTCACCCCGGGCAGGGCGGACACGGCGGTGTCGACCTCCCCCAGCTCGAGGCGGCGGCCGCCGATCTTGACCTGGTCGTCGACGCGGCCGTTGAAGTACAGGCCGTCGGCCTCGAGTCGGACCACGTCGCCGGAGCGGTAGGCGCGCTCCCAGCCCAGGGTCTGCATGGGCCCGTACTTCTGGGCGTCCTTCTCGGGGTCCAGGTACCGCGCCAGGCCGACCCCGCCGATCACCAGCTCGCCGGACTCCCCGTAGCCCACCGGATCGCCCGCCGCATCGACCACCGCGAGGTCCCAGCCGTCCAGCGGCAGCCCGATCGACACCTCACCGACGCCGTCCAGCCGGACCGCGCAGGCGACGACGGTCGCCTCGGTGGGGCCGTAGGTGTTCCACACCTCGCGACCGTCACCGACCAGGCGTTCGGCCAGTTCCGGAGGGCAGGCCTCGCCGCCGAGGATCACCATCCGGATACCGGCGAGCATCGAATCGGGCCACATCGAGGCGAGGGTCGGCACCGTGGAGATGACGGTGATCCGCCGATCCCGCAGCCACGGGCCGAGGTCGAGGCCGGACTTGACGACCGAGCGCGGCGCGGGCACGAGGCACGCCCCGTGGGCCCAGGCCAGCCACATCTCCTCGCAGGAGGCGTCGAACGCCACGGACAGCCCCGCCAGCACCCGGTCGCCGGGGCCCAGCGGCGCGCCGGTGAGGAAGAGCCGGGACTCGGCGTCGACGAACGCCGCGGCGCTGCGATGCGTCACGGCCACACCCTTGGGCAGGCCGGTGGTCCCGGAGGTGAAGATGACCCAGCAGTCGTCGTCCACCGTCGGGCCGCGGTGTCGCGAGGGTGCGGTGGCCCGGTCGGGATCGGTGACGAGCATGCCGTCGGCGGTGTAGACGGCCGCGACCTGCGCCTGACCGAACACCAGCTCGGCGCGCTCGGCGGGGTCGTCCACGTCGACGGGAACGTACGCCGCGCCGGCGGCGAGGGTGCTGAGGATGGCCAGGTAGAGGTCCGCGGAGCCCGAGGGCATGTGGATGCCGACCCGGTCGCCGGCGACGACGCCCTGGTCGTGCATCCATCGGGCGGAGGTATGGATCGTCCGCGCCACCTCGTCGTAGCTCAGGACCCGGGTGCCGTCGTCGATGCACGGCGCGTCCGGGTGGCGGGTCGCCGCCGCGTCGAACACGTCGAGGAGTGTCCGGGGTTCCGCGGCGTGTGAGCTGCGAAGATACTGCGCGGGAATGGTGGCCACCCGCGGATCGTATCCCGCGTAGGTGAACTGCCCGCCGCGGTCACCCGGGGCTGGTTAAGTGAGGCGGATGACAGAGAACCTCAGCAGCAAGACCGTCGTGATCGTGGGAGCGGGTCCGGGATTCGGCCGCACGCTCGCCCTGCAGGCCGCCGCACAGGGGGCGACGGTGGTCGTCGCCGCCCGCACGGAGTCGCGGGTCGTCGAGATCGCCGAGGAGGTCCGTGCGGCTGGCGGAAGCGCGATCGCCGCGGCCGTGGACGCCACCGACCCGGAGTCGGTACGCGCACTGCGGGAGACGGTGGAGGGTCACACCGATGCCGTCCACGGGCTCGTGTACAGCGCGTTCGCGGTGCCCAGCATGAAGCCGCTCGCGCAGACCGACCACGAGCAGATCTCCCGCGGGATCGACCTGTCGGTGCTCGGCGCCCTGCGCACCACCCAGGAGTTCACCGCGCTGCTCGAGGCCGGCGCCGCTCCTGCCACCGGCGCCGCTCCCGCCACCGGCGCCGCTGCCGCCACCGACTCCGCCACAGGCGCGGCCCCCGCCAGCGCGTCCGTCGTCATGATGGCCTCAGCGGTGATCCACCACTCCCGCGAGCGCTACGCGGGCTACAAGATCGCCAAGACCGCCCTCGTCGCGCTGGGCCATTCCCTGGCCACCGAGCTCGGCCCGCGGGGCATCCGCGTCAACACCGTGGCGCCCGGGTACATCTACGGCGAGACGCTCAAGGCGTACTTCGAGCACCTGGCCACCAAGTACGGCGGCACGGTCGACGACGTCTACGCCCACACCGCAGAGAAGATGGATCTGCGGCGCCTGCCCTCCGAGCGCGAGATCGTCGACCCGGTGCTGTTCCTGCTCTCCGACGCCGCCTCCGCGGTCACGGGCCAGACCCTCACGGTGGACTGCGGCGAGTTCCACACCTGAACCGGGCGGACCGCACCCCGACGCCGGATCAGGGTCTGAGAATCGGGTCTTTCCCCGATGCGGAGCGGGTGCTCGGGGAGGAGAGTGGAGGTCACCGGGGAGAGGTCCCCGATCCCCCTTTCCCGACGACGACGAGGTGTGACGTCATGACCTACTCCCCAGATTCCGGGCCCAAGCGACTGATGCGGTCGGAGGACCGCTGGATCGGCGGCGTGTGCGGTGGGCTCGCCGACTACTTCGGGCTGGACCCGGCGTTGGTCCGCCTCCTGTTCGTGGCCTCGATCCTGCTGCCGGGTCCGCAGCTGCTCATCTACGTGATCCTGTGGTTCGTCATGCCCGATTCCCGTGCCTCGCGAGTCCGCGCCTGAGGGGCCCGTGGCAGGCTGGGGTCATGAGCACTCCAGACACCTCAGCCGCTCCCGGCGAGTACGCTTCCGTCCGCATCGAGAAGGGTGCCCGTCACCCGCACGTCGCCCAGGTGACGCTGATCGGCCCGGGGCGCAACAACGCGATGGGCCCGGACTTCTGGGCCGAGATGCCCCGCGTGATGGCCGAGCTCGACGCCGACCCCGAGGTCCGCGCCGTCGTGCTCGCCGGCGAGGGCCGCAATTTCACGTACGGCCTGGACCTGATGGCGATGATGCCGCAGTTCATGGAGTTCCTGCCCGAGGACAAGACCCCGGACGCCTCGCGTAACGAGCGCATCCTGGACTTCGTGGAGAACATGCGCCGCGCCGTCGACGCGGTCGCGTCGGCCAGGACGCCCACCGTCGCCGCGATCCAGGGCCGCTGCATCGGCGGTGGCATGGACCTCATCTCGGCCTGCGACGTCCGCCACGGTTCGGCGGACTCCAGCTACTCGGTCCGGGAGGTCAAGGTGGGCATCGTCGCCGACATGGGCTCGCTCGGGCGACTGCCGTACATCATCGGCTCCGGGCTGACCCGTGAGCTGGCGCTGACCGGGCGCGACATCGACGCGGAGACCGCGCTGCGCTACGGGCTGGTCACGCACGTCGCCGACGACGCCGCTGGGGTGCTGGACTCGGCCCACGCCACGGCCGCCGAGATCGCGGACAACCCGCCGCTGGTGGTCCGCGGCACCCGCGAGGTCCTCAACCGGGCGATCGAGGGGCCGATCTACGAGTCCAACCGCTACGTCGCCACGTGGAACGCCGGCTTCCTGGCCTCGGCGGACATGATGGAGGCCATCGGCTCGACGCTGGAGAAGCGCGAGGCGAGGTACACCGGCCGCTGACCGCGCCCCGCCGACCGCCGACCGCCGGCCGCGCGCCCCGTCCGCCGAGAAGAGTGTTTCGCACCTCGCTACTCGGGCGATACGAGCGAAATGCTCTTCTCGGCGTCCCGGCCCGGCGCCAGGCACGGCACCGCACGCGTGCCGGGCCTGGCGCCGGGCCAGACGGCGTCAGCCGCGGAAGGGCTCGGCCTTCTCCTCGGGGTGCTCGGTGAAGTTCTCGAGGCCCTCGGCGATGAGCTTCTCGCCATGGGCCTTGTCCCGCCACTCGCCCGGGGTGACGTGCTTGCCCGGCTCGAGGTCCTTGTAGTGCAGGAAGAAGTGCTCGATCGCCTTGAGCTCGAAGTCCGGGACATCGTCGACGTCCTGGATGTGCTCCCAGCGCGGATCCAGGGCGGGGACGCACAGCAGCTTGTCGTCGCCACCGGCCTCGTCGGACATGGTGTAGACGCCCACGACGCGCGACTTGACGATCACGCCGGGGAAGACGGACTCGTCGAGCAGGACCAGGGCGTCACAGGGGTCACCGTCGTCGGCGAGGGTCTTGTCGATGTAGCCGTAGTCGGCCGGGTAGCCCATCGAGGTGAAGAGGAAACGGTCGAGATAGATCTTGCCGGTCTCGTGGTGGATCTCGTACTTGTTACGCGAACCCTTGGGGATCTCGATGGTCACTTCGACGGTCACGGGCTACCTCACAAATCGTCATTCTCCGGACCCGGGACGGCTCTCCCGGACAATCCGGGCCGATTCTAGTAGGCGGCCCCGGCGCCGGGGGTGGCCGCCGTCACGCGGGCCGCTAGCGTGGGTCCGACGCACGGCAGGCGAGGGTAGCGTCGGCAGCCGCCGGTGGCGACCGGTGGCGGTGACAGTGGAGGCGACAGCGTCCGGGAGGGTGGGCACGAGTGACCGAGCGCGGAGTGTGGCGCGGGCGTGGGCTCGTGTGGCGGGCGGGGGTCGTGTTCGTCGTCGTCGTACTCCTGGTCGCGGGGCTCGTCGCGGCGGCGCTGTTCACCGACGTGGAGGACGACGTCCGCGCGGTCGTCGGCGCCCCCGCGCAGACCACGGCGGAACTGAACCCCGGACTGCACGCGGCGGACGACTCGGCGCCCCTGCCGGACCCCGCCGCCCTCGAGGAGATCCTCGGCCCCCTCGCGGCGTCCCCGGCGGTCGGCGACCTCACCGCCAGCGTGGTCGACGACGCGACCGGACAGGTCCTGTGGGAGCGCCGCCCTCGCGACGCCATGGTCCCCGCGTCCACGACCAAGCTGCTCACCGCGGTCGCCGCGCTGAGCAGACTGCCCGGCGACACCCGCGTCGACACGGTCCTCGCCCGCGGCGCCGAGCCGGACACGCTCGTCGTGGTCCCCGGCGGCGACCCCACCATGTCCGGCGGCGCCGAGCCCGGACCGCTCTTCCCCGGCGCGGCCACGCTCACCCAGGCCGCCGACGTCGTCCGCGATGCCGGGCTCACCCCGGCGCGCATCGTCGTGGACCCGGGCCCGTACACCGGGCCGCGACTGGGCCCCGGCTGGCCCCCGTCGGAGATCCCGGCCGGCAACATCGCGCCCATCGAGGCGTGGATGCTCGACTCCGGCCGCCTCGACCCGGCCGACGAGTACTCGCCCCGCACGACCGAACCCGCCCTCGCGGCCGGCAGGGCCCTGGCCCGCGAACTGGGCGTGGACCCGGAGCGCGTGCGGGTCGCCTCCGACCCGGTGGAGACGACCGATGAGCTGGGCAGGGTGTCGTCGGCGGAGCTCACCGATCGCCTCCGCTCGATGCTCGTGCACTCCGACAACGTGCTGGCCGAGGCGATCTGCCGCGAGGTGGCGCTGGACCGCGACCCGGACGATCCGGTCGACTTCGCCGCCGGGACCGCCGCCGTGCTCGACACGCTCACCGACCGTGGCCTCGACATGTCCGGGGTGCGCCTGGACGACTGCTCCGGCATGAGCAACGGCAACCGCATCTCGGCGGCCGTGCTCACCGACGTCCTGCGCACCGCCTCCGCACCCGACGCGACCCGCGAGATGCGCGACCTGCTCGACACCCTGCCCGTGGCCGCCGGGTCGGGGACGCTGGTCGACCGGTTCACCGGCCCCGCCGCCGCCGGCGCCGGCTGGGTGCGCGCCAAGACCGGCACCCTCGCCGGGACGAGCACCCTGGCGGGCTCGGTGACCAGCACCGACGGCCGCACCATGAGCTTCGCCCTGCTGTCCTCCGGCACCGACCCCGCCGTCGCGCGCCCGGTCCTCGACCGGATCGCCGCCGAGATCAGTGCCTGTGGTTGCCGCTGACCCCGCCCGGCCCGGTGGGGACCGGCCCGGTGGGGAGTGGACCGGCCCGGCCTGGACCGTGCGCGCGGCGCTGCGGGCGTTCCGCCGCGCCCACCCCGAGCTCGGTGACGAGGTGTGCGTCGGACTGTCCGGGGGAGCGGACTCGCTGGCGCTGACCGCCGCGGCCGCCGTCGAGTTCGTCGCCGTGACCGCCCTCGTGGTGGACCACGGTCTGCAGGAGGGGTCGGATCAGGTGGCCCGGGACGCGGCCGCCGCGGCCCGCGGGCTCGGCGCAGAGGCGGAGGTCCTCGTCGTCGTCGTGGATCAGAGGGGTTCCGGCCCCGAGGCCGCCGCCCGCACGGCGCGCTACACCGCGCTCGACACCGCGCGCCGCGGACGGCCCGTGATGCTCGCCCACACCCTCGACGACCAGGCCGAGACCGTTCTGCTGGGCCTGGGGCGCGGCTCCGGCGCCCGTTCGCTGCGCGGGATGGCGCCGTGGGACGCGCCGTGGGGGCGCCCGCTGCTCGGGGTCCGCGCCGCCGACACCCGTGCCGCGTGCCGCGACCTCGGCCTGGGGTTCTGGGAGGACCCGCACAACACCGACCCGGCGTTCACCCGGGTGCGCCTGCGGCACGAGGTCCTGCCACTGCTCGAGGACGTGCTGGGTGGCGGTGTCGCGGAGGGGTTGGCGCGCACCGCGTCGCTGTTGGGGGTCGACGACGACGAGCTGGAGCGTCTCGCGGCGGCCGTGCCCGTCGGCGACGACGGCGCCCTGGAGGTGAGCCGGCTGGAACCCCTGCCGACGGCCGTGCTGACCCGGGTCCTGCGCCGCTGGCTGTTGGCGAGGGGGGTCGCCTCACCCACGTACGCACACCTGACGGCGGTGGCCGCGCTCGTCACGGACTGGCGCGGGCAGGGTGGGGTGGCGGTCGGTGGCACCGGACCCGCGGACGCGGGTGGGGCGGGGCCCTCGGCCAGGTTGGTCGCCCGGCGCCGACGTGGAAAGGTGGTCCTGGAGAACGACCGGGCGAGCGGAGCGGGGACGTAGATGACCACGGACAAGTACGCGGACGAGATCGAATCGGTCCTGCTCGACGAGGAGTCGATCCGCGAGCGGATCGCCGAGATGGCCGCCACCGTCGGCGAGCGCTACGCGAACGTCGAGAAGGAGGTCGTGCTGGTCGCCGTCCTCAAGGGCGCCGCGATCTTCGTCTCCGACTTCGCCCGGGCCCTGCCCATCCCGTCCGAGATGGAGTTCATGGCCGTCAGCTCGTACGGCTCCTCCACCAGTTCCTCCGGTGTGGTGCGGATCCTCAAGGACCTCGACCGCGACATCGCCGACCGTGACGTGATCATCGTCGAGGACATCATCGACTCCGGGCTGACCCTGTCCTGGCTCATGCGCAACCTGCGCACCCGCAACCCGCGGTCGCTGGAGATCGTCACCCTGCTGCGCAAGCCCGACGCGGTGAAGGCGGACCTGGACATCCTCGAGATCGGGTTCGACATCCCCAACGAGTTCGTCGTGGGCTACGGCCTCGACTTCGCCGAGCGCTACCGCGATCTGCCGTACATCGGCAGGCTGCACCCGCGCATGTACTCCTGACGCACGGACTGCTGGACACTTGTCTGCCTAATTCGTGATCCAGATCACGTTCGGCGGTTAGCCTGGCAGCATGTTTCCAGGAACCTTCGCCGCCACCACCCCCGACAAGCCCGCGGCCATCCGCCCGGCGACGGGGGAGCAGATCACGTACGCCGAGCTCGAGGCGCGTTCCGCGCAGCTCGCGCATCTCCTGACCGACGACTGGGGGCTGCGTCCCGGTGACACGATCGCCGTGGTCTCGGACAACACCCTGGAGATGCTCGAGATCTACTGGGGGGCGCTGCGCTGCGGCCTGTACATCGCGGCCATCAACCACCACCTCACTGCGGACGAGTCGTCATACATCATCGGCGACTGCGGGGCCCGGGCGCTGTTCGTCTCCGCCCCGGTCGCCGACCACGTCGACGTCTCCCCGGAGGCGCATCCGGGCGTGGAGCACCGCGTGGTGTTCGGCGGCGCGCTGGAGGGGTTCGAGGACTACCGGACGCTGCTCGAGGGCAGGTCGACCGAGCCGCCCGCCGACCAGCCCCGCGGCCACGACTTCCTCTACTCCTCCGGCACGACCGGCCGGCCGAAGGGCGTGCGCGTCGACCCGCCCGAAGGGCAGATCGACGAGGTGCCGGACAGCTACACGCCGGTGTTCAGCTTCCTGTACGCCTTCGACGCCGACAGTGTCTACCTGTGCCCGGCACCGCTGTACCACGCGGCTCCGCTGCGGTTCTGCGGCGTGGTCAACTCCGTCGGCGGGACCGTGATCCTCATGGACCGCTTCGACGCGGAGGAGGCGCTGCGGCTCATCCAGGAGTACCGGGTGACGCACTCGCAGTGGGTGCCGACGATGTTCGTGCGCATGCTCAAGCTGCCGGAGGAGACGCGGGCGCGTTACGACGTGTCCAGCATGACCCACGCGATCCACGCCGCCGCGCCGTGCGCGCCCGAGGTCAAGCGGCGGATGATCGAGTGGTGGGGCCCGGTGATCCACGAGTACTACTCGGCCACCGAGGGCATGGGCATCACGTTCATCAACTCGCAGGAGGCGCTCGAACGCCCCGGTTCGGTGGGTCGCGACGGACTCAAGGGCATCGCGCACATCTGCGACGAGGAGGGCAACGAGCTGCCCACCGGCGAGATCGGCACCATCTACTGGCAGCAGGACGAGGGCACGTTCTCGTACCACGGCGACCCGGAGAAGACGGCGTCCGTCTTCCACCCCGAGCACCCCAACTGGTCCACCTTCGGCGACGTGGGCTACCTCGACGAGGACCGCTTCCTCTACCTCACCGACCGCAAGGCGTTCACCATCATCTCGGGCGGGGTGAACATCTACCCGCAGGAGATCGAGAACGCCCTGGTCCTGCACCCGGCGGTCGAGGACGTCGCCGTGATCGGGATCCCGGACGAGGAGATGGGCGAGAGGGTGCACGCCGTGGTGGTACCGGCCGCCGACCGTGCGGGCGACCCCGGCCTCGCCGACGAGATCCTCGGCGCCCTGCGCGGGAAGATCTCCGACTTCAAGATCCCGCGGGGCCTGGACTTCGTGGACGAACTGCCCCGCACCCCCACCGGCAAGCTGGTCAAGCGCCGGATCGTGCAGCAGTACGTCTGATCCGACCGGGCGGCCGGGTTCACGGCCGCGAGAGTCGAAGACCCGGTTCCCGCGCTCGCGGGAACCGGGTCTTCGCGTGCCTCCGGGAGCGTCAGGACGCGCTGCCGAGAAACAGCTCACCGGACCTGGTGACGAAACCGACGATCATCTCGACCGTCGCGCCGAGGAAGTCGGTCGTCATGTCGCCGAGGGCGGAGCCGAGGTCACTGGAGCTGTCGAACATGGAAGTCCTTTCACGAAGTGCTGCGGTACGACTGGTGTCGAGCCCGGGGCCGCTCCTGGCGGCCAGACTCACTTGTATCCGCACCGAGCTGCGCAGTGCAACACGTTCCTGTTCGGGTCGGCGTCTACGGACGACCGATTCAACGGCGGTCGGGCTCGACGGCTGACCGCTCGATCACCGCCGCCAGCGCGAGCAGTGTCGCCTCCGAACCGGGCCGCCCGACGAGCTGGACCGAGGTGGGCAGGACCCGGCCGAGGGGGGTGTGGGTGGTACCGCACGGGACGGATACGGCGGGCCAACCGAGCACGTTGGCCAGCGGGGTGAACGGGGAGAACCTCATCGACGCCCACAATGACCGGCCCCAGGAGCGTCGGTGCCAGTCGGTCGCCTCGGGTGGCACGTCCGCCAGCGACGGGGTGAGCCACACGTCGATCCCCGCCGAGTCCATCGCCCGTTCGACCTCCGCGCGGAGCGTCTCGACGCCACGGTTCCAGCGGGTGTCCCCGTCTCCCGCGCCGCCGCGCCGGAAGACCGTCCGGCCGAGCAGTGCGTGGTGCCGGGTGCGTCGCTCCATCGCGGACAGGGGCAGGTTCTCGTCCTCCGCCGCCCGTGCGACGCCGGTGGTCCAGCGCGCGAGATAGAGGACGGGGTCGGTGGGGGAGGGCAGGGTGGTGTCGACGACGACGAGGTCGGCCCCCCGCAGCACCTCCGCGGCCTCCCGGGCCGCGCGCGTCCAGGGCGCGTGGATGCGCACCAGATCGCTGCCCAGCCGGATCGGGCTGGCCACGGACATGCCGATACGCGTCCCGCCGGGGACGGGTCCGACGTCCGCGAGTTCCGGACGACCGGCCATCACCGACAGGGCCAGCGCGACGTCGCCGACGGTCCTGGCCAGCGGACCGGATTCGGCCAGGCCGCCCCAGTTGTCGCCGGCCAGGCGGGTGGGGACGACGCCGGGCCCCGGCTTGATGGTGACGATCCCGCACGCCGCGGCGGGGATGCGCAGGGACCCCATCCCGTCGTCACCCACCGCGAGCGGGACCATGCCCGAGGCCACCGCCGCCGCGGACCCCCCGGAGGACCCGCCGGCGGACAGGGCGAGGTCGCGCGGATTGCGGGTGATGCCGTGGGCGTCGGAATCGGTCATCCCCCAGGCGCACAACTGGGGTGCCGCGGTGATGCCCACCGGCACCGCGCCCGCGGCCAGCAGGGGGGCGACGACCGGGTTGTCCAGGGTGACGGTGCTCTTGACGGCCAGCGGTACCCCGGCCAGGGGCAGTGCCGCACGGTCGGCCGGGCTCGCGGCGTCGACGGCGGCCCCGGCCGCGCGGCCGTCCGCTCGCAGCAGGGAGGTGAAGGAGTGCAGCGAGGGGTCGAGGTCGCCCACCCGGTCGAAAGCCGCGTCGAGGGTGGCCAGCGCGCCGACGGCACCGGTGCGTACGGCCTCGGCGGTCTCGGCGGCGGAGAGGGGGTCGGTGGTCACGGCCATGATCGTACGACCCCGGCGGTGTCCGCCCATGGCGATCATCACGGTGGGAGGACCCGCTCGGCGGGTAGCCTGGGGTGATACCGACGAAGTCGGATGCACGACCGGGCCCGTCGACCGGCTGGGCCGTCCTTCCACACGAGGACCGAATGGAACGCAAGAGCAATACCGTCTTCCGCAACGTCGCGATCGCGGGCGTGATCATCCTGGCGATCGTCGGCTTCTCGTTCTTCACAGGAGATGACCGCGACTACGCCGAGGTCGACACGTCGGTGGCGTTGGCGCAGGTCGACGCGGGGAACGTGAAAGAGGCGCTGATCGAGGACCGGGAGCAGCAGCTCCGGCTCACGCTCGAGACCCCGATCGCCCCGGAGGACGGTGCGGACGAGACCGACAAGCTCCTCGCCAAGTACCCGGAGCGGGCGGCGGACCAGGTCTTCGACCGGGTGGCCGCGGCGGAGCCGGAGAAGTACGACACCGCGGTCAACCAGCAGGGTTTCCTGTCGCAGATGCTGTCGTTCCTGCTGCCGATGCTCATCCTGTTCGGGTTGCTGTTCTACTTCATGTCCCGCATGCAGGGCGGCAAGGGCGGACTGTTCGGCGTGGGCAAGTCGCGCGCCGTGGAGTTCACCAAGGACATGCCCCAGACCACGTTCGCCGACGTCGCGGGCGAGGATGAGGCGGTCGAGGAACTCAACGAGATCAAGGACTTCCTCCAGAACCCGGCGCGCTACGAGCGTCTCGGCGCCAAGATCCCGCGCGGTGTGCTGCTCTACGGCCCGCCCGGAACGGGCAAGACCCTGCTGGCCCGCGCGGTCGCGGGTGAGGCCGGGGTGCCGTTCTACTCGATCTCGGGTTCGGACTTCGTCGAGATGTTCGTCGGTGTCGGCGCCTCGCGGGTGCGTGACCTGTTCGAGAAGGCCAAGCAGAACGCGCCCTGCATCGTGTTCGTCGACGAGATCGACGCGGTGGGCCGGCACCGTGGCTCGGGCACCGGGGGCGGCCACGACGAGCGCGAGCAGACGCTCAACCAGCTCCTGGTCGAGATGGACGGATTCAGCGACCGCGAGACCGTCATCATGATCGCCGCGACCAACCGTCCGGACGTCCTCGATCCGGCGCTGCTGCGGCCGGGCCGTTTCGACCGCCAGGTCCCGGTGACCAATCCCGACCTCAAGGGTCGCGAGGCGATCCTCGCCGTCCACTCCGCGGGCAAGCCGCTGGCCGAGAACGTCAACATGACCTCGCTGGCCAGGCGCACGATCGGGATGTCGGGCGCGGACCTGGCCAACGTGCTCAACGAGGGCGCCCTGCTCGCGGCCCGGCTGGGTCGCGACGAGATCGACATCGACATCCTCGAGGAGGCTACCGACCGGGTGGTGGGCGGACCCCGCCGCAAGCACCGTGTGATCAGCGAGCACGAGAAGAAGGTCACCGCGTACCACGAGTCCGGCCACGCGCTGGCGGCGTGGGCGATGGAGGACCTCGAGCCCGTCCACAAGGTCACCATCCTCGCGCGTGGGCGCACCGGTGGTCACGCACTGGTGGTCCCCGAGGACGACAAGTCCTTGATGACCCGGGCGGACATGATCGCCCGCGTCGTCATGGCGATGGGTGGCCGCGCCGCCGAGGAGTACGTCTTCGGCGAGCCCACCTCGGGCGCCAGTTCGGATATCGAGCAGGCCACCCGGATCGCGCGGACGATGGTCGCCGAGTACGGCATGAGCGCGAAGCTCGGTGCGGTGAAGTACGGCGGCGAGGGCGGGGACCCGTTCCTCGGCCGCGGCGGTTCCGCGGCGGGGGAGTACTCGCCCGAGGTCGCCAAGATCATCGACGACGAGGTGCGCCGCATCATCGACTCCGCCCACACCGAGGCCTGGCAGGTCCTCGAGTCCAACCGCGACATCCTCGACGCGGTCGCGGGCGAACTCCTCGAGAAGGAGACCCTGCGGCAGGACGACCTCGAGAGGCTGTTCGCCGACGTGGTCAAGCGGCCGCGGATCACCGAGTTCGACGACTTCGGTGGACGCATCCCGTCGGCCCGTCCGCCCATCAAGACCCCGGGGGAACTGGCCAAGGAGCGTGGCGAGCCGTGGCCCCCGCCGGTGACCGATCCGTTCGCCATGCCGGTCCTCCCGGCCGGCCGCGACGCCGAGGACGCCCGTGATCCGGGCGAGGCGGACGGCCCCGGCGACGACGGGGGTGACCGCAACGGCGTGGGCGCCCCTGTGGGGATGCCCGGTGGCGGCTCGGGCCGTGGCGTGCCCGCCGGCGGCGGGCAGCGTCCGACCGGTATCCCGGCCTACGGCACGCCGCCGCCCCCGGGCTGGTCGGCGCCGGGCTGGCCCCCGCGTCAGCCCGCGCACCGCGGTGACCGGGGGCCGAGCGGGGCCGAGACCACCCGCCTGCCGGCCGCGCCCGAGGGCCTGCAGAGGAACGACGGCTCCGGGAGCACCAACGGCTCCGGGAGCACCAACGGAACCGGGGGCACGGAAGGATCCGGGAGCGCTGACGGTCCGGAACGGGCCGGTCGGAGCGAGGGGCCGTCCGAGGCCCCGACCCGGGCGTGGTCGGCGGTGGGCGACGGCGGTGACGGCGACGCGTCCGGCGGGTCGACCCCGGGCGCCGTGGACCGCGGTTCGCACCGCCGTGAGGACAAGGACGCCGACTGGCGTGCGCCGTGGGAACGTGAGGACTGACCGCACGGTCGACTCCGTGCGAGAAGAGGAATGAATGACGACGCCTGACCACATACCCGCCGCCGATGCCCGGTCGCTCCCCGCGGGGCGGGTCTTCGATGCCGAGCGCGCCGAGGCCGCGGTCCGCGAGCTGTTGATCGCCGTGGGCGAGGACCCGGAGCGCGAGGGGCTGCAGGACACACCCGCGCGGGTGGCCAGGGCCTACCGCGAGGTCTTCTCCGGGCTGTACACAGACCCGTCGGAGGTGCTGTCCAGGACCTTCGACGAGGACCACCGCGAGCTCGTGTTGGTGCGGGACATCCCCATCTACTCGACCTGCGAACACCACCTGGTGCCCTTCCACGGCGTCGCCCACATCGGCTACATCCCGGGACAGTCCGGGGCGGTCACCGGTCTGAGCAAGCTCGCCAGACTGGTGGATCTCTACGCCAAGCGGCCCCAGGTCCAGGAACGGCTCACCAGTCAGGTCGCCGACGCGCTGGTCGACAGGCTCGCGCCCTCGGGCGTGCTCGTGGTGATCGAGTGCGAGCACCTGTGCATGTCGATGCGGGGGATCCAGAAGGCGGGGGCGGTCACCACCACCTCGGCCGTCCGCGGCAACATGCGGACCAACGCCTCCACCAGGGCGGAGGCGCTCGGCCTCCTGCGCGGGACGTGAGCGCGCCCGGTCTGCTGCCCCGCCCGGACCGGTGCGCGGTGATGGGCGTCCTCAACGTCACGGCCGATTCCTTCTCCGACGGTGGGCGCCACCTCGCGCATCACGATGCCGTCGCGCACGCCCGACGCATGGTCTCCGACGGCGCCGACCTCATCGACATCGGTGGGGAGTCCACCCGGCCCGGCGCCCTCCGCGTCGAGGAGTCGGACGAGGAGCAGCGGGTCGTCCCGCTGGTCCGTGCGGTGTCCGGCCTCGCGCCGGTCTCGGTTGACACGATGCGCGCCGGGGTGGCGTCGCGTGCCCTCGAGGAGGGCGCCGCGATCGTCAACGACGTCTCGGGCGGGCTCGCCGACCCCGACATGTTGAGGGTCGTGGCCGAGCACCGCGCCTCCGTCATCCTCATGCACTGGGTGTCTCCGGACGAGTACCGCGCCGGCGCGGGAGGCCGATCCGACTACGGCGGGGATGTCGTGGGTGCGGTGCGCGACCACCTGGCCCGCCGCGCCGACGCCGCGATCGCCGCGGGGGTCGACGCCGCCGGCATCGTGCTCGACCCGGGCCTCGGCTTCGCCAAGGACGCCGACGACAACTGGGCGCTGCTGCACGGGCTGGACCGACTGACCGAGCTGGGGTTCCCGGTACTCGTCGCCGCGTCCCGCAAACGATTCCTCGGGTCGCTGCTGCCCGGATCGGACGCCCGGCCGCGCGAGGTGGCGGGCCGCGATCCGGCGACGGCCGCGATCACGTCGCTCTCCGCCGCCGCCGGCGCGTGGGCGGTCCGGGTCCATGACGTGGCCCCCAGTGCGGACGCGGTGCGGGTGGCCGCCGCGTGGGCCGCCGGACGGGCGGGGGTGAACTGATGGCGGATCGCAGCGAACTCGACCGGATCGAACTGCGGGGCCTGAAGGTGCGCGGCACGCACGGGGTCTTCGAGCACGAGAAGCGGGACGGCCAGGACTTCCTGGTCGACCTCGTCCTGTGGACCGACTTCACGGCCGCCGCCGCGTCCGACGACCTGGCCGACACCGTCGACTACGGGGCGCTGGCCCTGTTCGCCCGTGATGTGGTGGCCGGACCATCGCTCGACCTCATCGAGACCGTCGCCTCGCGGATCGCCGACGGGATCATGGAGATGGCCCCCGGTGCGGACGCGGTGGAGGTGACCCTGCACAAGCCCCAGGCGCCGATCCCGGCGGAGTTCGCCGACGTCGCCGTCGTGGCCCACCGCTCGCGCGCGGGCGGGAGCGCCGCCGCGGGGGGAGAGCGGTGAGCTGCCGGGCGGTGCTGTCGATCGGCGGCAACCAGGGGGACGCTCTCTCGCTGCTGCGGGGGGTCGTCGACGCCGCGGCCGCGGACGGCATCCTGCGCGCGGTCTCGTCGGTGTACGCCACCCCGCCGTGGGGCGGCGTCGAGCAGGACGACTTCCTCAACGCCGTCCTCGTCGTCGACCATCCCGGTTCCCCGACGGACGTCCTCG
Organism: Dietzia sp. Die43; assembly: GCF_024519835.1. Lineage (NCBI taxonomy): Bacteria > Bacillati > Actinomycetota > Actinomycetes > Mycobacteriales > Dietziaceae > Dietzia > Dietzia sp. Die43. Next base: position 23,873 of record NZ_JALJRF010000004.1, read on the forward strand.
AGTGGGGTTTCGCCCGCGAGAGGGCCGCGGGCCGGACCCGCGAGGTGCGCTGGGGTCCGCGGACCCTCGACGTGGACGTGGTGACCGCCGAGCTGGACGGTGAGCCGGTGGCGTCCGACGACCCGGGGCTCACGCTGCCGCACCCCCGCGCGGCCGAGCGGGCCTTCGTGATGGTCCCGTGGCTGGAGATCGACCCGGCCGCCCGGCTGGACGGGGTGCCGGTCCGGGAGTGTCTCGACGCGCTCGATCCCGGGGACGTCGCCGCGGTGCGCCGGCTGCCCGATCCGTTGGCTCCCGGCGGCCCGGGGGGAGTGACATGACGCGTGTCGCGAAGTCCACCCTCGTCCTGGTGGCGCTCGTCGCGGCGGTGGCCGCCTACGTTCTCACCGGGTCCTTCCTCGGCGCTGTGACCCCGATCGGCTTCGGCTGGGTGACCCTCGTGGCGATCGCGGTGGTCGACGTGCTGCTGTCCCTGCGGATCCGCGCCGCGATCTCCGACGGCGGCGTCGGGCAGGACCGCAGCCAGATGCACCCGCTCACCATCGCCCGCAGCGCCGCCCTCGGACAGGCCTCCGCCGTGCTCGGCGCCGCGGGCGCCGGGGCAGGGGCCGGGCTGACGCTGTTCTTCCTGTCACGGCTCGGCGACCTCGCGGTGGCGGGCGCGGAGCTGCCCGCATCAGTCGCCGTCCTGGTGTCCGGCGCGGTGCTGGTGGCGGCGGGACTCTTCCTCGAATCGGCGTGTGAGACGCCCCCCGACGACGACGAGAACGGCGGCCTCGCCGACCCCGCCTGAGGGGCCCGGGCCGGACCGGTCCTCTCACGCCCGCCCCCGTTACCGCAGACACGCGCTGGTTACCCGTGTGACCCGTGATTCTCCGCGTATCATGCGGGGCATGAGTTCCGACGGCGCGATGGACAAGCCCCGGTCAGCTCGCCCCGCGCGAGGCGACGATCGTGGACTGGCGAACATCGCCCTGGGGGTGCTGCTCCTCCTGGCGCTCATCGCCACGATCGTGATGGTTTTCTCCGACAATCCCGTCTGGATGCGCATCGGGACACTCTCCGCACTGTGGGCCGCGTTCATCGGCGCGTTCCTCGTCGCCCGGTACCGGCGGCAGGCCGCCACCGAGGCCGCCAGGGTCCGCGACCTGCACACCGTCTACGAACTGCAGCTCGAGAGGGAGATCTCCGCCCGCCGGGAGCACGAGCTCGTCGTGGAGCGGGACCTGCGGGCCTCGGTACGCGCCGAGACCAGTGACTCGATCGTCGCACTGCGGCAGGAGATCGCGGCGCTGCGCGAGCAGCTCGGCGCACTGGGCGTCAGTCTCCCCGAGGACCGCTTCGCGGTCGGCGGGCTCGGCCCCGCCGGGCAGCTGGGTGCGGGATCGTCGCTGCCGTCCGTCCCGTCCGAGCGGGTGTCGCCCCGTCGGCGTGCCCCGGGATCGGACACCGGCCCGGTTGCGGGTCCCGGTTCCGCTTCCGGCGCGACGCGGTCCCCCGCATCATCGGCCTCCGGCGTCGGTCCGGACGCCACCCCGAGCACCGAGCGGACCGAGCGACTGTCCCCGGTCTCCGATCGGGAGTCCCGGTCGGATACGCCGACGGGGGATCCCCGTCGCCCGGCGGTGCGCCCCACGTCCGGCGCGCGCGATGCGCGTTCCGGTGCCGGCAGCAGCGCCGGCAGCAGCTCCGGCTTCGGCTCCGGCGCCACCTCGCGACCGCAGGCACGGCCCGAGCCCGCCAGCTCGCCCGAGCCCGCGCGTACGCCCGCGAATACGAGCACGAGCACGAGCTCCCGGCCCGCGGCGTCGGCCGTCGAGGGCGCCACGTCGGACAAGACCGCCGCGTCGGGATCCCCGGCGGCGTCCGGGGGCGCGGCCGCGTCCGGCTCCTCGGAGAAGGCCGGCAAGCACGAGTCGCCCACCCCTTCCGAGAAGGCCGGCAAGCACGAGTCGCCCACGCCCTCCGAGAAGGCCGGCAAACACGAGTCGCCCGCCACGGCCGGCGAGACGGCCACGCTGCCGCGGTCGCAGTCGACGCAGGCCCCGGCCACCGAGTCGGCTTCGCCGAGTCGCCACGGTGAGGGCTCGGGTCTGTCGGTGGCAGAACTCATGGCGCGGCTGGGGGAGGGGTCCGAATCCACTTCGGGTCGCCGCCGCCGTCGCGCGGAGGACTGAGCCGCGCCGACGGTGGCGCCGCCCCTCGCACCGGTTGTGTGAAGTACGCCACTCGATGCTGCTCGTGGCCGCAGCCGCGACTACTCTCGCCTGCGAGATGTCCGGGACCCACCATCAGTGAGTGGGCCTGGAACGGATCGAGCACTGGAGAACCCTGAGATGTCCGACCACGGCGTCACCGGAACACCCCCTGCCCGCCTGTCCATCGGCCTCGTGTCCGCGGGTCGCGTGGGCACCGCTGTGGGCGCCGCGCTCGAGCGGCGGGGACACGTCGTCTCCGCCCTCGTCGCACGCTCGTCGCAGTCGCGGGACCTCGCTGCCCGCCGCCTCCCCGAGGCCCGCACCACCGATCCCGCCGGCGCGGCGGCGGCGGGCGAACTCCTCATCCTCGCGGTGCCGGACTCGGCCCTGCCCGGGGTCGTGGCCGAGCTCGCCGACGCGAACGCCTTCCGTCCGGGCCACATCGTCGTCCACGTGGCCGGCGCGGTGGGCGCGGAGGTCCTGCGCCCCGCCGCCGACGCCGGAGCCGTGGTCGTCGCCGCGCACCCGGCCATGACCTTCACCGGGGGAGCGGCCGATATCGACCGCATGGAGGGGTGCTCGTGGGCGCTCACCTCCCCGGACGAGATCGGACTGGTCGTCGGCCAGATGCTGGTCATGGAGACCGGTGGCCTGCCCGTCACCGTCGCCGAATCCCACCGGGCCCTCTACCACGCGGCCCTCGCGCACGGCGCCAACCACCTCGTCACCCTCGTGAACGACGCCGCCGAGGCGCTCGCCGCGTCGTTCGCCGTCCTGCCCGGGGGCGGAGTCGAGGGCGATCCCGACGGCATGCTCGGGCAGGACGCGGAGGCGCTCGCGCGCCGCACCCTGGAGCCGCTCCTGCGGGCCGCCCTCGACAACGTCCTGGCCTCCGGGGACTCGGCCCTGACCGGTCCGGTGATGCGCGGTGACGCCGTCACGGTCTCCCGTCACCTCGATGCCCTCGAGGACGTCGACGGGGGCATCGCCGCCGGCTACCGGGCGCTCGCGCTGCGCACCGCCGACCGCGTCGGGGCCGGAGCCGACGTGACCGACCTCTTGGCCCCCGACCTCACGGAGCAGCTTCGATGACCCCCACCACCTTCGCGGTCCGGACCGCGGTCCCCGGTCGCCCGAACACCGGATACAACCGGGGTGAGCTGACCATTCACCACGACCCGTCCTCGCTGCGCGCGGTCACCGAGTCGCTGCGCAAGGTCGGCAAGCAGATCACGTTCGTCCCCACCATGGGTGCCCTCCACGAGGGGCATCTCGCGCTGGTCGAGGCGGCCCGCCGCACCCCGGGGTCGGTCGTGGTGGTGTCGATCTTCGTCAACCCGCTGCAGTTCGGGCCCGGCGAGGACCTCGACGCCTACCCGCGCACCCTCGACGAGGACGTGGCCCGGCTCGCCGACGCCGGCGTGGAACTCGTCTTCGCGCCCAGCGCGGCCACCATGTACCCGGACGGCCCCCGCACGACGGTGCAGCCCGGCCCGACCGGTGAGATCCTCGACGGGGCCGCGCGACCCGGCCACTTCGCCGGGATGCTCACCGTGGTGAACAAGTTGTTCAACATCGTCTCCCCCCACCAGGCGTTCTTCGGGGAGAAGGACTACCAGCAGTTGGTGCTCATCCGCCAGATGGTGACGGACCTGGACATGGACGTGCGCGTGGTCGGCGTCCCGACCATCCGGGAGTCGGACGGGCTGGCGATGAGCTCCCGCAACCGCTACCTGTCCGCCGAGGAGCGGGAAGCGGCCACCGTCCTCAACGCCGCCCTCGTGGCGGGGACGTTCGCCGCGAAGGGCGGACGCCGGGCCGTCGTCGACGCCGCCCGCGCGGTCCTGGACGAGCGGCCGCAGATCTCGATCGACTACCTCGAGCTGCGCGCCGGGGACCTCGGGGAACCGCCGGAGGAGGGTCCCGGCAGGCTTCTCGTCGCGGCCCGCATCGGGACCACCAGACTCATCGACAACGTCGGCGTGGCGATCGGTACCGGCTTCGTCGCCGCCGCCGAGGCCACCGTCGCCGCCCAACAGGCCGAGATGGCCCGTGACCTCGAGGAAGGCCAGTAGATGCAGCGCACCATGCTCCACTCCAAGATCCACCGTGCCACCGTCACCCAGGCCGACCTGCACTACGTCGGTTCCTGCACGATCGACGCCGACCTCATGGACGCCGCCGACCTGCTCGAGGGCCAGCAGATCGACATCGTCGACATCGACAACGGCGCCCGCCTGACCACCTACGCCATCACCGGCGAGCGCGGCTCCGGCGTGATCAGCATCAACGGTGCCGCCGCCCACCTCGTGCACCCCGGCGACCTGGTCATCATCATCGCCTACGCCCAGATGTCCGACGCCGAGGCGCGGGCCTACTCCCCCCGCGTGGTGTTCGTCGACGGCGACAACCGCATGCTCACCGAGGGCACCGACCCCGCGGACGTGCCCGAGGGCTCGGGTCTGAAGAACCCCCGCGTGCCGGAGCCCGCCGCCGTCTAGGCAGCGCGGACAGAAGATGCTGCTCACCGTCGACGTCGGCAACACCCACATCCGGCTCGGCATCTTCCCCCCGGGCGGCGGGCCGCTCGTGCGCACCTGGAGTATGCGCACGTCACCGGCGGTGACCTCGGACGAACTCGCCTTGACGATCCGCGGCCTGCTGGGGGACTGCGCGCAGCAGCTCACCGGAATCTCCGCGATGTCCGTGGTCCCGTCTGTCACCGGGGAACTGCGCCGGATGGCCGCCGACTACTGGCCGGGACTTCCGGCCGTCGTCGTCGCGCCCGGGGTGAAGACCGGGGTGCCGCTCAAGGTCGACAACCCGCGGGAGGTGGGCTCGGACCGCGTGGTCAACGCGTTGGCCGCCCACACGCTGTTCGAGGGGCCCGTCGTCGTCGTCGACGTCGACACGGCGACCACCGTCGACGCCGTCTCCGCCCGCGGCGAGCTGCTCGGTGGGGCGATCGCGCCCGGCATCGACATCTCCGTCGACGCCCTCGCCGAGCGCGCCGCCGCCCTGCGCAAGATCGAGGTCGTGCGGCCGAAGGGGGCCCTGGGCAAGAACACCGTCGCGGCACTCCAGGCCGGCATCGTGATCGGGTTCGCCGGCCAGATCGACGCACTCGTGGACCGGCTGCGCACCGACGTCCCCGAGCTCGCCGACGCCTCCGTCGTCCTCACGGGGCTGCGCGCGGACGTGGTGGCGGAGGAATCCCGGACCATCACCGACGTCGAGCCCGAACTGGCGCTGGAGGGCCTGCGGTTGGTGTTCGAGAGGAATTCCTGAGCTGAGCAGCTCGCCGAGGTCATGCCTCGCACGCAGGGGCTCCCGCGCATGGACTCTCGCTCGCGCCCCTGTCCGCCGGAAACGCAGCCGCCCGCGGCGATGGCGTCTGGCCTGCACCGCGGGGCGCGCGAGACGCCATCGAGAGAAGCGACTGTCGGGGGGCGAGCAGGCGGCCGAGCGGATGCCGGGGCCGTGGCTCAGGCCCGCGCGGCCGCCGGACGCGGGAGGGAGACCGGGCCCGGGGCCCAGGGCTCAGGCCGCCGAGCGGTAGCTGGTCATGGAGACCGAGCCCCAGGCGTAGCCCCTGGTGAACGCGTCGAGCGTCTCGCCGGAGCCCGCCGCCATTCCCGCCGTGTACAGCAGCGGCAGGAAGTGGTCCGCCGTGGGCACGGCCAGCCGGGCGTCCGGGTGCTCGGTCAGCGCGAGGGCGTCCTCGGGGCGCGTGGTGAGCAACTCCCGGGCGTGGTCGTCGAACCGGTGGGCCCAGTCGGTGCCCGTGTCGCCGAGCGACGGGTCCACCGCCGCGAGGTTGTGCACCACGTTGCCGCTGGCCAGCACGAGGACGCCCGAATCCCGCAGGGCGGCCAGCCGGGTGCCCAGGTCGAAGTGGTAACCCGCCGGCTTGGACGCGTCCACCGACAATTGCGCCACCGGCACGTCCGCGTCGGGGAACACGTGCGTGAGGACGGACCACGTGCCGTGGTCCAGGCCCCAGGAGTCCTGGTCGGCGCCGACCCAGGTGGGCTTGACGACATCGGCCACCTCGTCCACGAGTTCCGGGGCGCCCGCGGCGGGGTACTCGAACTCGTTGAGCTCGCGGGGGAAGCCGTAGAAGTCGTGGATGGTGCGCGGCGCCGACATCGCGGTGACCGCCGTGGCGCCTATGTACCAGTGCGCCGACACCGCCAGTACGGCCCGCGGCCGCTCGGGAAGGGATGCGCCGAGGGCGGCCCACTGGCGGGTCCACTCGTTCTCCTCGAGGGCGTTGAGGGGAACGCCGTGTCCGATGAAGACGGCGGGCTGTCGGGCGGTCGAGGGGGACGGGGCGGTCGGGGCGGTCGGGGCGGTCATGGTTCTCCTTCTCTCACATACATGATGCATCAACTACGCGGCCGGGCGCCAGTGTCGACCGCCACGCCGACCCCGTGCGCCGACCGCCACGCCGGCCCCGCGTGCCCACCCCGTGCGCGAGCGATCCTTGCGGTAGATAGACCGGTCTGTCTACTATGGCCGCATGACAACGCGACGAATGCCCCCGGCCGGTCCGGTGGCCTCCGCGCGCGTCCAGCACAGGTGTCCCCGACCGGCAGGCCCCCGCCACACCCCAGCCGCCCTCACCCCTCCCGGGAGCACCGCATGACCACCAGCTTCAGCACCACCTCCGCCACGACGGGAACCCCCGCCCCGGCGACGTCGTCCAGCACGGGCGCCGCGACCACCCTCGCCGCCGGCGACTACCCCGCGGCGGTCCGTGCGGGCGCCCTCGTCGTCGACATCCGGTCCCGGGCCCAGCGTGAGCGCCAGGGAGTGCTCGCGGGCGCCGTCGCGGTGGAGGCCCGGCCCGTCGTCGACCTCCTCGACCCCCGATCGGCGGCGCCGCTCGCCGCCGTCGCCGACGGCAGGGCGGTCGTCCTCGTCAGCGACGACGGCCTCGACGCCGAACTGTTCGCCCTGGAGCTCCATTCGCGCGGCGTCCGCGGGGTCCGCGCGGTGGACGGCGGCCACGACGCGCTCCGGGCCGCCCGGGCGCTTGCCCTGCTCTCCGGGGCCGACCACCTGCTGCGGGAGCGCTCGGCCATCTCGGCCCACTGAGCCCGGTCGACCGGGGGCGTCGACACGCCGGCGCCGGTACGGTCGCACCATGACGGACATCTCCGCAGACCTGCTGGCCGAGATCCTCGACGAGGTCCGGGAGGACGCCTCCGGCGACGTCGTCCCTCACCTCGGCGACTACGAGCACCCCCACCCCGACGCCCTCGCGCTGGCGGTCTGCGACCTGGACGGCCACGTCGTCTCGGCCGGCGATGACGAGACGCTCTTCGACCTGCAGTCCGCGTCCAAGCCGTTCGTCTACGCGCTCGCGCTGGACCAGAAGGGCGTCGACGTGGTCGCGAAGCGGATCGGGGTGGAACCCTCCGGGGACCCGTTCAACGAGATCTCCCTCGAGGCCGGCACCGGCCGCGCCCCCAACGCCCTCGTCAACGCCGGCGCGCTGGCCGCGCACGCGCTCGTGGGGGAGGAGGACGACGACGAGGACACCCGTTTCGAACAGATCCGCGTGATGTTCTCCCGCCTCGTGGGCCGGGAGGTCGAGGTCGACCAGCAGATCATCGACATCGAGGCCCGGAGCGCCCACCGGAACCAGGCGCTGGCGCATCTGCTGGCGGAGGAGGGCACCCTGGCCGACGACCCCCACCAGGTGGTCTCCGGGTACGGCCGGCAGTGCGCCATCCGGGTGGACACCCGCGAGCTGGCGCACATGGCCGCGATGTTCGCGGGCGGCGGGCGGCTGCCGGGTGACGGTGAGCAGGTCCTGGGTCGACGGGCGGTGCGCTACGCCAACAGTGTGATGTTCACGTGCGGCATGTACGACGCGGCCGGGGACTGGGTCTACCAGGTGGGTCTGCCCGCCAAGAGCGGCGTCTCGGGGTGCCTGTTCGCGGTGGTGCCCGGCCGGCTCGGGGTGGCCGCGTACTCGCCCCGGTTGGACGAGCACGGCAACAGTGTGCGCGCCGCCGCCGCGATCGAGGCGCTGTCCGACCGACTGGAGCTGCACGTCCTCGACATGGCCTGAGGCCGACGGGTCGCAGCCCACGGGTTCGGTCCCCGGGCCGGTCACGACTATCCTCGACAGTCGTGACCGATTCGACTCCCGCCGCGCCCGGGGCCGCCACCGGTGAGCCCGCCGACGACACCCCTGAGCAGCTGCGCATCCGCCGCGACAAGCGGCAGCGCATCCTCGACTCCGGGGCGCAGGCCTACCCGGTGGAGGTCCCCCGTACCCACGGGCTCGCCGAGATCACCTCGGACCCCCGCTTCACCGCGCTGGAGCCGGGTGAGGAGACCGACGCCCGGGTCTCGGTGGCGGGCCGGGTCCTGTTCATCCGCAACACGGGCAAGCTGTGCTTCGTGCGCCTGCAGGACGGTCTCGACCCGTCAGCGGACCTGTCCGCCCCGGTGGCGGAGGGGGAGGTGGGACCGCTCACCCCGCAGCTGCAGGTGATGCTCTCGCTGGCAGCCGTCGGCCAGGAGCGTCTCGACGCGTGGAAGCAGGACGTCGACCTCGGTGACCATGTCTCGGTGACCGGCCGGGTGGTCCGGTCCAAGCGCGGTGAGCTGTCCGTCATGGCCGATTCCTGGGTGCTGGCGGCCAAGTCGCTGCGCCCGCTGCCGGTGGCGCACAAGGAGCTGAGCGAGGACACCCGCGTCCGCCAGCGCTACACCGACCTGATCATGCGGGACGCCGCCCGCCGCAACGCCGTCACCCGCATCAAGGTGGTCCGCGCCCTGCGTGACGCCCTGGAGAAGCGCGGCTTCCTCGAGGTGGAGACGCCGATGCTGCAGACCCTGCACGGCGGCGCGGCGGCCCGGCCGTTCATCACCCATTCCAACGCGCTCGACCTGGACCTCTACCTGCGCATCGCCCCCGAGCTGTTCCTCAAGCGCTGCGTGGTGGGCGGGATCGAGCGGGTCTTCGAGATCAACCGCAACTTCCGCAACGAGGGCGTGGACTCCTCGCACAGTCCCGAGTTCGCGATGCTCGAGACCTATCAGGCCTACGGGGACTACGACACGTCAGCCACGATGATCCGCGAGGTCATCCAGGAGGTCGCGCACGCGGTGTTCGGCTCCACGACGGTCACGCTCGCCGACGGCACCGAGTACGACCTCGGCGGTCAGTGGCGCGAGATGCGGATGTACCCGTCCCTCAACGAGGCGCTGCGCGCCAAGCACCCCGGGGTGGTGGGGGACGACGACGAGGACCCCGTCACGGTCGACTCGACGGTCGACGAGCTCACCGAACTGGCGGGCAGGGTCGGGCTGGAGGTCCCCAGTGGCCAGGGGTGGCTGCACGGCAAGCTCGTCGAGGAGCTCTGGGAGCACCTGTGCGGCGATCAGCTCGACGGACCGGTCTTCGTGCGGGACTTCCCCGTGGAGACCTCGCCGTTGACCCGCGATCACCGCACCGACCGCGGGGTCACGGAGAAATGGGACCTGTACGTCCGCGGATTCGAGCTGGCGACCGGCTACTCGGAGCTCGTCGATCCCGTCATCCAGCGTCAGCGCTTCGAGGACCAGGCACGGCTCGCGGCGGCGGGTGACGACGAGGCGATGGTGCTTGACGAGGAGTTCCTCGCCGCGATGGAGCAGGGCATGCCGCCGACCACCGGGCTCGGGATGGGGATCGACCGGCTGCTCATGGCGCTGACCGGCCTGGGCATCCGCGAGACCATCCTGTTCCCGATGGTCAAGCCGCTGCCGCGCGACTGACGGCGGCGGCCGGCCGGCCGGGTGGGGCCGCGGCCGGGTGGGGCTGCGGCCCGGCCGGCGCTCGGGTCGCCGGTCAAGGCGCCCCCGCGCCGGCCGCCCGCCGGTCCCACGCGCTGGCGACCATGTCGCGCAGCGCGCGGGCGTCGATCTGGTCGAGCCTGGTCACGTAGAGGCAGCCCTTCCCGCTCTTGTGGGGGCCGAGTCGGGCCAGTTGCTCCTCCTCGTCCGGCCCGCCCAGGAGCCCGTAGAGGGATGTTGCCGACGACCTCGGGCTGAAGCCCACCACGAAGGTGTCGCCCTCCCGGCCGCTGTCGTAGACGTAGTGGCTGTGTCCGTATCCGACGATCGAACCGGCCCACATCGAGGCCGGCTCCCCGGTGACCTCGTCGAACATCGCGAGCAGCCGCAGGCCGTCGTCGACGCGCCGAGCGGTGGGAAGGCCCTCGATCCACTGCCTCGGCGGCGCCCCGGTGGGTAGTAGCGCGGTGTTGTCGTTGCGGCCGGTGGCCGCGGGCCGGGACACGGGGGCGGAGAACGCGAGCCCGGCGGCGGTCAGCGCCTCGCGCAGGACGCCGAGCTGGGACGGTCCCACCCCGTGGAGCGCGAGGACGTCCTTCTCCGGGGTGCCGTCGAGGTGCCGCAGGTCGGTGATTCCCGCGGTGGCCAGGGCGCGCGTCGCCGGGGCCGAGAGCCGTGGCAGCGGCAGCGGAGGACCTGTCATGCCCACGACGCTAGACCGGAATGTGGGGCCCGACCAGGTTCAGGTGCACAACGATCGCCCCGCCCCGTGGTCAGAATGCGACGATCTCGTCCCCGACCCTCAGCTGCTCGAAGAAGTGTGCGGCCGCCTGCTGGCCCAGGTGGACGCACCCGTGGGACGGTTCGTCCAGCCGACCCTGGTGGAATGCCATGCCGTCCACGGTGAAGTAGGTCGAGTACGGCATCGGGGAGTCGAAGACCCGGCTGTGGTCGTGGCGCACGTGCCGCAGGATCCGGTGCGCGCCCCGCGCGGTCTCGTAGCCGGGCATGCCGGTGGTCACGGGGACGGGACCGTAGGTGATCTCCCCGTCGTCGACCATCCAGGCCCGCTTGCCGTCGACGTCGACGCACGCCCGGGCGGTCGGTGGGCACCGGGATGGCGCGGGTTCGCCGACGGCGTCCGGGGCGCTGGGACCGTTCCCCAGCAGGGTCTGACGCATCAGTTCGTCCACCTCTTTGGCCTCGACGGGGCCGCCGGCCAGCACGTCGCGGGCGACGAGGTCCACGTCGGTCAGGTGGGCCGGCTGCCCCTGTTCCTCCAGGACCCGGTGGGCGACCGAGCGGACCATCTGCTCGTCGACGGCCGCCGGCCGAGGGGGAGGATCGATCACGGCCGGTGTGCCCGTCTCCACGACCGCGGCGGGGTCGGCGGGCGGGGCGGGCGAGGGCGACATCCCGGACGCCGTCCCGGCGACGGAGGCGCCGAGGAGGGCGGCGGCGCCGAACGCCAGCAGCCGGACCCGGCCGGTGGTACTGCTCCGAGTGGCCATGCCGCGACCCTATCCATTCCCAACTCGCGGGTCAGCCGGCCCGCGAACTCCCGGACCCCGTTTCGGCACCCGCCCGCCGGGAACGTCCGTGGGGACGAGACCGGAACGTGATTGCGAGTCGCCCGTCCAGGCGATCCGGGTGGGCGATAATCCGGGTATGGACACACTCTTATCGCGCGCGGGAGCGGTGGTGGCCGCCGCGCTGATCGCCGTCGGAGGGGCGGCCCCGGTGGCGTCCGCGCAGTTGCCGGTCGCCCTCCCGGCAGAGGTGCAGCAGGTGGTGGACCAGGCGCAGGCGGGCTCGGCGCAGGCGGAGGAGCAGGTGCGGACCTCGGTGGGCGGCTCGCTCGCCGCCGCCGGCATCACCCCGCCACCAGGTCTCGCCCCGCCATCCGGTCTCGCCCCGTCGCAGGCCCGCTCACCGCAGCCCGCCCCGCCTCCGCCTCCGCCCCCGGACCCGACCCCGCAGAGCCCGTGCCCGCGCACCGCCGCGGCGTGTGTGGACCTGGACGGGAACCGGACGTGGCTGCAGTCCGGGGAGCGTCTGAGCTACGGGCCGGTGCGGATGTCCCACGGCATGGCAGGTTGGGAGACCCCCAGGGGGACCTATCAGGTCACGCGAAAAGTGCGGCACGAGGTGAGCCGGTTGTTCGACAACGCGCCCATGCCCTACGCGGTGTACTTCGTCGGAGGGATCGCGTTCCACGAGGGCGATCCCACGGTGGAGTCGCACGGGTGCATCCGCCTGGACCAGCCCGCGGCCGCCACCTTCTTCGATCGACTGGAGGTCGGCGACACGGTGGTGGTGTTCTAGATCGCCCGTACTAGATCACCTGCGCGTCCATCGGTCGGTGGCCCGAACCGGGGTCCGGGTGGACGTACTCGGCGGTGAGGGCGGCCCAGGCCGACACCGCCGCCACCGTGACGAAGCCCAGGGCCGCCACGTAGGGCCCGAAGGTGACCGACGCGTCCGACGGCAGGCCGGACAGCATGGGTTCCGCCTCCCCCGTGGAGGCGATGAGGATCCACACGAACGCGAGGTGTCCGACCAGGGCGCCCGACGCCACCACCGCGGCCGCCAGTGCGAACGCGCCCAGTCGGGTCGCGGCGGTCGCCGCCACCAACAGGAGCATTCCCACCAGGCCCAGGTAGAGCACGGGTGCCACGCTGCGGACGTCGATGAGGTCGGTGATCCCCAGCGCGGTGATCTGCTCTCCCCGCCCGGTGCTCAACCAGGGCAGGTAGAGGCTGAGCAGGGCCACGGCCAGGCCTCCGACCTCCACCAGCGCGCAGAGCCGGCTTCGGCCGCGGGATATGACCTTGGTCCGGGTGGGGGTCCTCGTCGGGAGGGGGATCCGGTGGGGTGGGGGAGGTGTGTACGCGGCCATGAGGATCGCCTTTCGGCGACGCAGGGCCGCCAGTGTGGTCCTGACCTGATGATATGCCCGAACCGTCAGTGCATCCACCCGATGCGGCGGGCCCGCGTCGGCCGGCGTCGCTCAGTCCCGGAGGTGTCGCCCCGCCTCGACGTCCGGGAAGAGGTAGTCGGCGGCGCGGGCCGCCCATACGGACCCGGCAGCCACGAGGACGAACCCCAGCGCGGCCACGTAGGGGCCGAACATCACGGATGCGTCGGACGGCAGCCCCGCCAGGATCGGGTCCGCGCTGCCGGTGGAGGTACCGAGCGTCCACACGAATGCGAGGTGGGCGGCCAGCACGGCCAGCGCCACGATCGCGCTCGCGTAGGCGAAGGCGCCGAGTCGGGTCACCGTGGTCACCACCACCAGGAAGGACATCAGGACCAGCCCGAGGAAGAGGACCGGGGCGACGCCACGGACGTCGATGATCTCGGTGATGCCGATCGCCGTGATCTGTCCGCCCCCGTCGGCGGAGAGCCAGGGGAGGTAGAGGCTGAGCAGCGCCGCTCCGAGGCCCGCCACCGCGATGAGGGCGCCGATCCGGTTCCGCACGTGCGGGATGAGCCCGTCGTGGGAGGGGGACGTCTCGGAGCGGTCCTCGCGGTGGGGCGCGCGAGGCGTGTACGCGGTCATGTCGATCACCCTTCCGGCACGGACGTGCACTTGTGGTGTACGTCACATCCTAGTCCCGGATCGCCCGGGGATCCACCGCCGGTCACCGCCGCCGGTCACCGCCGTCGGTCACCGCCGCCGGTTCGTCCGGCGGGTCGGCTCGGCGGACATGGGATCCTCCGGCCACGGGTGCCTGGGGTACCGCCCCCGCATCTCCGCGCGCACCCCGGGATAGGCCTCGCGCCAGAAGAACGCCAGGTCCCGTGTCACCGCGAGCGGCCGGCCGGCGGGCGAGAGCAGGTGGACGGTCACGGGCACCCGGCCGTCGCAGACGCGGGGGGAGGTGGTCCAGCCGAAGCACTCCTGCAACTTCACCGCCAGCACCGGCGGGTCATCGGACCCGACCTCCGGGTAGTCGACGCGGTACGACGACGAGGAGGGCACCTGCAGGCGGTCGGGCACCAGCTCGTCGAACCGACCGGCCTCGGGCCAGGGCAGCAGTCGGCGCAGCGCCGGTCCGAGGTCCCGTCCCGCCAGCCGGGAGCCGTGGGCGAGGGCGTCGATCTCCGGACCGAGCCAGTCGTCCAGCCGCTCCGCCAGCCCGTCGGCGGACACGTCCGGCCACGGCGGGCCGAGCTCCCGGTGTGCGAGCCCGAGACGGCGCCACAGCCGGACCGCGTCGTCGTCGGGACCCAGCGCGGCGAGTCCGCCGGCCCGGACCACCGCCGCCACCGCCCGTCCGGCGGCCGCGGGGGAGGGCCGGACCGGTGTGGAGGAGAGCTCGATCGCGCCGAGCCGCCGGATGCGTCGCCCCGCCACCGAACCACTGTCGAAGACGGCCGTCTCGTCGTCGTCGAGGAGGTGTGACGCCGCACGTTCCGCGGTCGGCCGGTCCACGGCGGCGCCCGCGCGGATCACCGCGCCGGCCTCTCCCGCCGCACGCCCGGAGGCGCGACCGACCTCGGCGACCGCGAGCCATTCGTGGCCCGCCAGTGCGGAACCCGGCGGCACCACCGCGCCGGTCCCGGAGGCGAAGGTGTACTGGTCGCCGCGTCGGCGCGCGATGCGGTCCGGGTGGGCGAGCGCCACGACCGTCCCGACGGCGTCCGCCAGCGGGATCCCTCCTCCCGGCTGGCCGCGCCCGCTACGCCCGTCACCGCGGCCGCCCCGCGCGATCCGCTCGAGGCGGCGGACCTCCCGCTCCCACGACGAGGCGTCCGGCGCCCGTCCCGATCGCAGCGCCCGCAGGTCCGCGACCAGGTCGCCGCCGGGCGAGCGCCGACCCGAGGCCAGCATCGCGACCACCTCGGCGGCCGTCGTCGCCCCGACGAGCCCCGCGCCGTCGAGCAGCGCCCGGGCGTGACGCGGATCGGCCGGCACCCGTGCCAGGTCGCGCCCGCGGTCGGTCACGCGGCCGTCGTCGTCGACCCCGCCCAGGCCGTGCAGCACCGCCTCGGCGCGGGCGATCTCCCCCGACGGCGGCGGATCGGGCAGCGCCAGCCCCTCGCCGCGGGGAGCACCCCAGCAGGCCACATCGAGCGCGAACGTCGTCAGGTCGGACGTCGCGATCGCCGGGGTGCGGTGGTCGGGCAGGTGTGAGTACTCCTGCTCCGTCAGGCAGCGCACCGCCACACCGGGGCCGAGCCGGGCGGCCCGTCCGGAGCGCTGGACGCACGAGTCCCGCGACGCCGAGACCGTCACCAGCCCGGTCATGTCCCGCGCGGTGTCCCGGCGCGGTTCGCGGCTGAGGCACGCGTCCACCACCAGTCGTACCCCGGGCACCGTCAGCGAGGACTCCGCCAGGTCGGTCGACACCACGATCCGCGGCAGCACCGCGTCGCCCGGCCCGGTCCGTCTCCCGGAACCCGAGACCGCCCGGTCCTGCGCAGCGGCGTCCAGCCCGCCGTGCAGCGGCAGGACCTCGACCGCGTCGCCCGACCTCCCCGACAGCGCGCGCACGACCCGCTCGATCTCGCGCACACCCGGCAGGAACACCAGTGCGTCGACGCCACTCGCGGCGACCTCGCGCGCCGTCACCGCGGCCACATGGTCCAGGAAGGCGTTGGTGATCCCGCGGGCGTCCAGGCGGGCCGCCGGCGGCGGGGCGTACCGGATCTCCAGGGGGTGCGGTTCCGCAGGGACGTCGACGACCGGCGCCGCGGTGTCCGGGGCCCCGGCCCCGCCGCCGAGCAGCCGGGCGAAGCGCCCGGCCTCCACCGTCGCGGACATCGCCACCACCGGCAGATCGTCGCGCAGTTGCCGCACCTCACACAGCAGTGCGAAGGCCAGGTCGGACTCGACGTCGCGTTCGTGGACCTCGTCGAGCACCACGGCCCCGACACCGGGCAGGTCGGGATCGGCGAGCAGCCGGCGCACCAGCACCCCCGGCGTCACGAACTCGACGAGGGTGTCCCTGCCGACACGCGAGTCCCCACGGACCGTGTAACCCGCCACGCCGCCGGTCTCGGTCCCCGTGAGGGCGGCCAGCCGCCGGGCCGCCGAGCGGGCGGCGACCCGTCGGGGCTGGGTGACGACGACCCGTCCCGACACCGCGTCGGCGACCGCGGGCGGGACGAGTGTCGTCTTGCCGGTGCCGGGCGGTGCCTGGACCACCGCCGTGCCCACCGTGGCGAGGGCGTCCCGCAGGGCGGGCAGGGCGCGGGCGAACGGCAGCCCGCGGCCGATGCGGTCGAGATCGAACGCGCTCACGCCGGCCGGCCGCCGATCGCGTTGCTCATGGCGATGACCCTAGTGGCCGGGGATCCGGCCCGATGCGGGGCGTTCGCTGACGGCGTACACGATCATGCAATCGTTCCCCGACCTGCCGCGTTGAACACTGGTGACGGGCCTCGTGCTGCTCCTGCGGTGCAGAGCGTCAGAACCGGCCACTACAGTGGTGAAAAACCGAGGAATGTGAGGTAGCACGATGTTCGAACGGTTTACCGACCGCGCGCGTCGCGTCGTCGTCCTGGCCCAGGAAGAGGCCAGGATGCTCAACCACAATTACATCGGCACCGAGCACATCCTGCTGGGTCTCATCCATGAGGGCGAGGGAGTGGCCGCCAAGGCCCTCGAGTCCCTCGGGATCTCGCTGGAAGCGGTGCGGAGTCAGGTCGAGGAGATCATCGGCCAGGGCCAGCAGGCGCCCAGCGGGCACATCCCGTTCACGCCGCGGGCCAAGAAGGTCCTGGAGCTGAGCCTGCGCGAGGCACTGCAGCTCGGCCACAACTACATCGGCACCGAGCACATCCTGCTCGGCCTCATCCGTGAGGGCGAGGGCGTCGCCGCCCAGGTGCTGGTCAAGCTCGGCGCGGACCTCACACGGGTGCGCCAGCAGGTCATCCAGCTGCTGTCCGGGTACCAGGGCAAGGAGGCCGAGGCCTCGGGCACGCCCGCCGGCTCCGGTGGCCGCGAGGCCGGGACCCCGTCGTCGTCGACGGTCCTGGACCAGTTCGGTCGCAACCTCACCCAGGCCGCCATGGAGGGCAAGCTCGACCCGGTCGTCGGTCGCGCCAAGGAGGTGGAGCGCATCATGCAGGTGCTCTCCCGGCGCACCAAGAACAACCCGGTGCTCATCGGTGAGCCCGGCGTGGGCAAGACCGCCGTCGTCGAGGGCCTGGCGCAGGCCATCGTCAACAACGAGGTCCCCGAGACCCTCAAGGACAAGCAGCTGTACTCGCTGGACCTCGGCTCGCTCGTGGCCGGGTCCCGGTACCGCGGTGACTTCGAGGAACGCCTGAAGAAGGTCCTCAAGGAGATCAACCAGCGCGGCGACATCATCCTGTTCATCGACGAGATCCACACCCTCGTCGGGGCCGGTGCCGCCGAGGGCGCGATCGACGCGGCGTCGATCCTCAAGCCCAAGCTGGCCCGCGGTGAGCTGCAGACCATCGGTGCCACCACGCTCGAGGAGTACCGCAAGCACATCGAGAAGGACGCGGCGCTCGAGCGTCGTTTCCAGCCGGTGCAGGTGCCCGAGCCGAGCGTCGAGCTGTCCATCGAGATCCTCAAGGGACTCCGGGACCGCTACGAGGCCCACCACCGGGTCACCATCACGGATTCGGCCCTGGCCGCGGCGGCCCAGCTGGCGGATCGCTACATCAACGACCGCTTCCTGCCGGACAAGGCCATCGACCTCATCGACGAGGCCGGTGCTCGCATGCGCATCAAGCGGATGACCGCTCCGCCGGACCTGCGCGAGTTCGACGAGAAGATCGCCGACGCGCGCCGTGAGAAGGAGTCCGCGATCGACGCGCAGGACTTCGAGAAGGCCGCCGGACTGCGGGACACGGAGAAGAAGCTCATCGCCGAGCGTGCCGAGCGCGAGAAGCAGTGGCGCGCGGGCGACATGGACGTGGCCGCCGTGGTCGACGAGGAGCAGATCGCCGAGATCCTGGGCAACTGGACCGGTATCCCCGTCTTCAAGCTCACCGAGGAGGAGACCACCCGTCTGCTCCGCATGGAGGACGAGCTGCACAAGCGGATCATCGGCCAGGAGGACGCCATCAAGGCGGTCTCGCGGGCGATCCGCCGCACGCGTGCGGGGCTCAAGGACCCCAAGCGCCCCTCGGGCTCGTTCATCTTCGCCGGCCCGTCCGGTGTCGGTAAGACGGAGCTGTCCAAGGCCCTGGCGAACTTCCTGTTCGGCGAGGACGACGCGCTCATCCAGATCGACATGGGTGAGTACCACGACCGCTTCACCGCCTCGCGGCTGTTCGGCGCGCCCCCCGGGTACGTCGGTTACGAGGAGGGTGGCCAGCTCACGGAGAAGGTGCGGCGCAAGCCGTTCTCGGTGGTCCTGTTCGACGAGATCGAGAAGGCCCACTCCGAGATCTACAACACCCTTCTCCAGGTGCTGGAGGACGGCCGTCTCACCGACGGTCAGGGACGCATGGTGGACTTCAAGAACACCGTGCTGATCTTCACCTCGAACCTCGGGACCAGGGACATCTCCAAGGCCGTCGGGATGGGCTTCCAGTCCTCCGACAACACCGAGGACGCCTACGAGCGGATGAAGCAGAAGGTCAACGACGAGCTGAAGAAGCACTTCCGCCCGGAGTTCCTTAACCGTATCGACGAGATCGTCGTGTTCCACCAGCTCACGCAGGAGCAGATCGTCCAGATGGTCGACCTCATGGTCAGCCGTGTGGGCGTGGCGCTCAAGGCCAAGGACATGACCATCGAGGTCACCGACCGGGCCAAGCAGCTGCTGGCCAAGCGGGGCTTCGACCCGGTCCTGGGTGCGCGGCCGCTGCGTCGCACCATCCAGCGCGAGATCGAGGACACGCTCTCGGAGAAGATCCTCTTCGGCGAGGTCGCGGCCGGCGAGCTGGTCACGGTCGACGTCGAGGGCTGGGACGGTGAGTCCGACAAGACCGAGGACGCGAAGTTCACCTTCTCGGGCGCCCCGCGTCCCGACGCCCCCACGGACCGTGAGGGCGAGGAGATCACGGCCAGTGTCGCGCCCACCGGCGAGGCCGGCCCGGGTGACTCGCTGCCGCCGACGTCCGGTGGCTTCGGTGGCGGCTCCACCGGCGGGCCCTCGGGCTCGGGCGGCGGGGCGGCTCCCGCCACCACCTGACCGGACGCCGATCCGCCCCGAGCGGCTGACGCAGAGCCCGAGCGGGTGACGCAGAGAACGACCCCCGCCCTGAGGCGGGGGTCGTTCTCGTTCTCCCCCGCTCGGGAACGGGGCGGCGGTGTCGGGCGGAGGGTGTCGGGCGGAGGGTGTCAGGCGGAGGGCTTGACGTCCATCACGACGTCGAACTCCAGCAGGTTCGCGCCCTCGGCGACGGGCTTGCCGTGCTCGCCGGCGTGGGCGGCCCGGGCGTCACCGTCACGCCACGCGGCGAAGGACTCCTCGTCCTCCCAGGTCGTCACCACGAAGTAGCGGGTCTCGCCGCCGGTGGGGCGCAGCAGCTGGAAACCGAGGAACCCGGGCGAGTTCTCGACGGTGTGCGCCCGCTCGGAGAAGCGGCGCTCGAGCTCGGCGCCGGCCTGCGGCGGGACGTTCAGGGCATTGATCTTCACGACGGCCATGGGCCGAGCCTACCGAGGCGGGCCTACGCGGGAAGTGAGTAGTGCTCGCCGACGCGGAAGACGAGCCCGTCGCCGAGCAGCGAGTCCAGTGCCCGGTCGCGCTGGGTCGCGTCGGGCCACACCGCGTCCAGGGCGCTGCGGGCGGCGGTGCCGTCGCCGTCGCGCAGGACGTCCAGCAGCAGCCCCCGCACCTGCCGGTCGGTGCCGGCGAACGTCTGCACCTTGCGCCGCGGGCCGTCCCACTCGGGTCGGCCCGCGGCCAGCCATGCGCAGGTGGGGGCGAGGGGGCAGTCGTCGCAGCGCGGGGTCCGGGCAGTGCACACGAGCGCACCGAGCTCCATGACGGCCACGGAGAACGCCACGGCTCGCTCGCGGTCGTCCGGCAGCAGCGCCTCGACGGCGGCCAGGTCGCGTCGCGTCGACGGGGGCCCCGCCTCCGCGACGCCGCGCACGGCGCGCGCGACGACCCGCCGGACGTTGGTGTCGACCACGGGGACGCGCCGCCCGTACGCGAAGCAGGCGACCGCGCGCGCGGTGTAGTCGCCGACGCCCGGCAGCGCGAGCAGTTGGTCGACGTCGTGGGGGACCCGACCGTCGTGGAGGTCGACGACGGCGAGGGCGCACTCGCGGAGCCGTAGCGCGCGGCGGGGGTAGCCGAGCTTGCCCCACATGCGGATCACGTCGGCCGGGGCGGCGGCGGCGAGTTCCGCGGGGCCGGGCCAGCGGTCGAGCCAGGCCCGCCAGACGGGCTCGACCCGGGCGACGGGCGTCTGCTGGCTCATGACCTCGCAGAGCAGGATCTCCCATGCGCCAACCTGCCCACCGCGCCACGGCAGTGGGCGGCCGGCGCGGGCGAACCAGGAGAGGAGTGCGGAGGTGTCGAGAGAGGTCAACGCGAGTCTTCCTGGGTCGGCGGGGCACAATATGAGCCATGCCTCATACCAACCCGATCAGCGCATGGGCCTCGCTCCGTGACGGCAACCACCGCTTCGTCGATTGCGAGATGCGTCATCCCAGCCAGAATACCCAGCGTCGCGAGCAGCTCGTCGCCGCGCAGCACCCGAAGGCGGTCCTGTTCGGGTGTTCGGACTCCCGGGTGGCGGCCGAGATCATCTTCGATCAGGGGCTCGGTGACCTCTTCGTCATCCGCACGGCCGGCCACATCATCGACACCGCGGTGCTCGGGTCGATCGAGTACGCCGTCCACGTGCTGGACACGCCGCTGATCGTGGTGCTCGGCCATGACAGCTGCGGCGCCGTCAAGGCGACGGTGGACGCGCTGGCGACCGGGGAGATCCCGCCCGGTTTCCTCCGGGACGTGGTGGAGAAGGTGTCCCCGTCGATCCTCAACGGGCGTCGCGAGGGGCTCAGCAGCATCGACGATTTCGAGGCACGCCACGTGCTCGAGACCGGCGAGCTGCTGCAGCAGCGTTCCAAGATCATCAGCGACCGGATCGACAGCGGCGAGCTCGCGATCGTCGGGGTGACCTACAAGCTCTCCGACGGCCGCGCCTACCTGCGCAGCGTCCTCGGCGATGTGGAGGACGTCGCGCGCGGTCCCGGCGAGGAGATGGTCGCGATCTGACGCCCTCCGGCGGCCCGGCGGCCACCCGGTCTGAGGGACACGCCGCGCCGACGGGCAGGTGGGGCACCCGCGCGGCTCTAGAGTTGGACCCGTGCAGGAACCCCAGGGCCCCCTACCGCGCGAAGTCTATGTGCGTCGCCGCGTCGCCGCGGTCGTCGTCGCCGTCATCGCCGTGGTCGTGGTGGTGCTCGCGCTGTTCCTCGCCTCCCGCGACAGCGGGACTGACACCCAGGAGACCGCCGCGGGCGGGGAGAACGGCACGACCGGGGCCGTCGAGACCTCGGAGACGTCGACCTCCGCGACCACCGAGCGGGACGACGACGGAGGCGCCTCGCGGGGCCGGTGCGCGGACGAGGATCTCCGTCTGGACGTGTGGCCGGCCGTGCCCAACGTGCCCGTGGGCTCCGACGTGCGCTTCTTCGTCAACATCGTCAACGTCTCGGACACCACGTGCGACCGGGACCTGTCGGAGGCGCCGCTGTCGTTCGAGGTCTACCGGCTCGACGACAACTCCAAGGTGTGGTCGAGCATCGACTGCACCACGCCGCGCGAGGAGGACCAGGTCGAGCTGCGCCCCGATGAGCCGGAGCCGCGTCAGATCGACTGGACCGGCCGACGGTCCGCCGAGGGCGCGTGTTCCGAGTCGGACCGGACGCCGGTCGAGGTCGGCGCCTACCAGGTGTACGCACTGGTCGGGAACGTCTTCAGCCCGGCCTCCACCTTCAACGTGGTCGAGGCCCCCGAGTCCTGACCGGGTCCTGACCGGGTCCGCGCCGCAGCGATGGGGCGCCGCGGTGGTCGTCAGCCGGTGCCCAGGCCGGTGAGGCGCTGCCGGACGTGGCGGGCCCACAGCGCGCCGACGCCCTCGACGTCGGCGAAGTCCGACTGCTCGGCCGCCAGCAGTGCGGGCACCGATCCGAAACGTTCGACCAGCGCCGTGATCTGCACCGGCCGCAGGCGAGGGATGTGCGCGAGCATGCGGTGTCCGCGGGCGGTGACGTGCTCGTCCAGGTCCTCGGGCTCGGCCGGTAGCCCCAGGCAGCGCGCGACGGGCGCGGACAGGAGCAGGTCGGCGTCGGTCAACGCGGCCAGTCGCTCGAGCCCGGCCGTGACCTGCTCCGGTGTCGGTATCGGGCGTGCATCGCCGTCGACGGCCTCCACGCGGAGGTGATCCGCGACCAGGCCCCACAGTTCATCGGGGGTGTCGGAGAGCAGCTCCTCGAGCTGCAGGGTGGTCTGGCGCCCGTATTCGCCCATCTCCACCGTGAGCTCGGCGAGCTCGGCGCCCAGGCGTTCGAGCCTGAGCAGGCGCTGGGCCATGGTCACGACGTCGCGCACCGAGGCGTAGTCGCCCATCTCCGCCCGGTCGAGCCGGGCGCGGGCACGGGCGGTGCGGGCGCCGTGCCGCTCCATCGTGGCGACCGTCTGGTCGGCCCGGGCCAGCAGGACCACCGGGTCGGCCAGTACCCGGGCCAGTCCGCCGGCGTAGACGGTCACCGTGGTCATCGATGCCGACACGGCCACCGTGGGGACGCCGGTGTGCAGCGCCGTGCGCTCGGCGGCGCGATGACGGGTGCCCGTCTCGACGGCCGGCAGCGACGGGTCGGGGACCAGGTGGACGTTGGCGCGGGTGATCCGGGAGCCATCGGTGGACAGCACGACGGCGCCGTCCATCTTGCTCAGTTCCCGCAGTCGGGCGGGCGCGAACTCGACGTCGAGGTCGACGCCGCCGTCACAGATGGCCCGGACGGCGGGATCGTCACCGAGCACCACGAGCCCCCCGGTGCCGCTACGGCGGATCCGGTCGAGTGCGTCACGCAGCGGGGTGCCCGGGGCGAGTCGCCGCAGGACGGCCCGCATGTCGGGGTCGACCGGTGAACCGTCGGCCGAGCGGGCGGAGAGGGCGGACGTGTCAGTGCTCCTCGGACTCGCCGGCGTACTCCGTCGGACGGGTGTACTCGCCGGCCTCGACGAGCTCGCCCACGACGGCGGCCTCGGTCTCGATCCGGTCGCCGTTGGAGAAGCTCACGGTGGCGGGCACGGAGACCCCGACGTCGAGGTCGTCGGCCGAGGGGAGGGTCGCGGTGGTCTGCTCGACGCAGACGCCCTCCGGTGCGGGGGCGGGCTCTGCGCCCTCGGTCGCGTCGACGACGATCGTGCAGCCACGCTGCAGCGGCCGGGTCTCGCCGAGCTGGACCGGGGTGCCGTCGATCTCGACCTGATCGAGGGAGACGGCCTCGCCGAGGCCGTAGCCGGTGAACGAGGCGACGAATCCGACGCGGGCCTCGCCACCGTTCTCGGGGACGACCACCTGCAGGTCGTTGACGTGCAGGTCGCCCGCGGAACCCCGTCCACCGTCGACCGCGGCGACCTGGTTGGCGGTCTGGGATACCTGGCCGGCGCTGCAGGCCGACGCCCCGAGGGCGGCGCCCACGGCCAGGACTACGAGCGCGGTGCGGCGCAGGCCGGTGTTCGGTGAAGTCACGTCAGGCTCCTCGGGGATGGTCGTCTCTCAGGCCGGTCTCATCGTAGTCCACGGCCCGTCCAGACCGGCGTCAGAGTGGCCCCCTCACACCCGTGGGATTCGCTCTTCAGCCTGTACACGTTGCTGACCTGCGCAAACGGAAAACGCCTGCACTGAGGGCGTGCTAAGATAGGGCGGTCGAAAGGGGAAAGCCACTCATGGAGTTCAAGGTCGGCGACACCGTCGTCTACCCGCATCACGGCGCCGCCACCATCCAGGCGATCGAGATGCGGACGGTCAAGGGCACCGAGAAGGAATACCTCGTCCTCAAGGTTTCACAGGGCGACCTCACGGTGAAGGTACCGGCCGAGAACGCCGAGTACGTGGGCGTGCGCGACGTGGTGGACCAGGCGGGCCTGGACAAGGTCTTCGAGGTCCTGCGCACCGAGCACGCGGAGGAGCCCACCAACTGGTCGCGTCGCTACAAGGCCAACGGCGAGAAGCTCGCCTCCGGTGACGTCAACAAGGTCGCGGAGGTCGTGCGCGACCTCTGGCGTCGCGACCTCGATCGTGGCCTGTCCGCGGGCGAGAAGCGCATGCTCGCCAAGGCGCGCCAGGTGCTCGTCGGGGAGCTCGCGCTCGCCGAGCGCTCCGACGAGGAGCGCGCTGACGCCCTCCTCGGCGAGGTCCTGGGCTCCGCCGCACCGGCGTGACGCGACCGTCGGAGTGACCGGACACGGTCCGGACGGCCACCCCGCCCCCACGGGCAGGGTGGCCGCCGTCGTTCCCGCGGCCGGTTCCGGGCTCCGGCTCGGCGCGGGACTGCCCAAGGCCTTCGTCGAACTCCACGGCCGGACGATGCTGGAGCGGGCCGTCGCCGGTCTGCTGGCCTCGGGGGCCGTCGACGACGTGGTGGTGGTGGTCCCGTCGGACCGCGTGCGGGAAGCCGAGTCGATGCTCGCCCGGCTCCGGGACGATGACCACCTCGTCGTCGTCACCACCGGGGGCGCGGAGCGCACCGACTCCGTGCGCAACGGGCTCGCGGCGCTGACCGCCACCCACGGGGATGCCGGCGCGGCGGTGTACGACGTCCTGCTGGTGCACGACGCGGCGCGGTGCCTCACGCCTGCCGGGCCGGTGCGACGCGTCGTCCGGGCCGTCCGGGCGGGGGAGGCGGCGGTGGTACCCGTCCTGCCGGTGGTGGACACCGTCAAGCAGGTCGACGACGACGGGTACGTGGTCGGCACCCCCGACCGCTCGGCACTGCGCGCGGTCCAGACCCCTCAGGGCTTCGCGCCCGCGGTGCTGCTGGCGGCCTACGACGCGGCCGGGGACGTGGCCACCGATGACGCGGGCCTCGTCGAGCGGCTCGGACGTCGCGTGGCCACCGTGGACGGTGATGCGATGGCGTTCAAGGTCACCACCGCGAGCGACCGCATGACGGCAGAGATACAGCTGCTGTCCGAACGGAGCCTCTCGGACGGCCCGCAGACGATGACCTTCGGCTGGGCGCCCTACCGGCCCGAGCCCGACGCCCCGCAGCATCGACCCGGCCCCCAGGAGTAGACGATGACCCAGCCCGTGATCCCCCGTGTGGGCATCGGCACCGACGCCCACCAGGTCCAACCCGGCAAGCCCTGCATGATGGCCTGCCTGCACTTCCCGGACGAGAGCGGCTGCGAGGGGCACTCCGACGGCGACGTGGTGGCCCACGCGTTGGTCGACGCGCTGCTCTCCGCGGCGGGGCTCGGCGACCTCGGGACGCTGGTCGGCACCGGGCGCAGCGAGTACGACGACGTCTCCGGCGAGCGACTCCTGCGGGAGGCGGTCGCCGAACTCGCTGAGCACGGCTGGGCGATCGGCAACGCCGCCGTGCAGATGGTGGGCAACCGGCCCAAGATGGCGCCGCGCCGTACCGAGGCCGAGCAGCGATTGTCCGAGATCATCGGCGCCCCGGTCTCCGTCTCCGCCACCACCACCGACGGCATGGGCTTCACCGGCCGCGGCGAGGGGGTCTCCGCCGTGGCCACGGCACTGGTGTACCGGGCCTGACGGCCCGACACCGGTAGACTCGGCACCCGTGACGCTCCATCTGTACGACACCGCCGCCCGCTCCCTGAGGGAGTTCACCCCCGTCCGGGAAGGGCACGCGTCCGTCTACCTCTGTGGAGCCACCCCCCAGTCGGTCCCGCACATCGGCCACGTCCGCTCCGGCGTCGCGTTCGACATCCTTCGCCGCTGGCTGCTCGCCAACGGCTACGACGTGGCGTTCGTGCGCAACGTCACCGACATCGACGACAAGATCCTCACCAAGGCCGCCGAGAACGGGCGCCCGTGGTGGGAATGGGCGGCCACCCACGAGCGCGAGTTCACCCGCGCCTACGACGCGCTCGGCGTGCTGCCGCCGTCCACCGAGCCACGCGCGACCGGGCACGTGACCCAGATGATCGACTACATGGAGAGGCTCATCGAGCGGGGTTTCGCGTACCCGGCCGAGGGCAGCGTCTACTTCGACGTCGCCGCCTGGTCGGCCGCGCCCGAGGGCGACTACGGGCACCTGTCCGGACACCGACTCGACGAGGTCGACCAGGGCGAGTCCGCCGACCTGCGCGGTAAGCGCGACACGCGGGACTTCGCCCTGTGGAAGGCCGCCAAGCCCGGCGAGCCCGCCTGGCCCACCCCGTGGGGCGACGGCAGGCCCGGGTGGCACCTCGAGTGCTCGGCCATGGCCACCTGGTACCTCGGTCACACCTTCGACATCCACGGCGGTGGGCTGGACCTGCAGTTCCCGCACCACGAGAACGAGGCGGCCCAGTCCCACGCCGCCGGCGACGGGTTCGCCCGCTTCTGGCTGCACAACGGCTGGGTGACGATGGCCGGCGAGAAGATGAGCAAGTCACTGGGCAACGTGCTCAGCGTGCCCAACATCCTCACCGCCGTCCGCCCCGTGGAACTGCGCTACTACCTCGGAAGTGCGCATTACCGGTCGATGCTGGAATACTCTCCCGAGGCACTGCAGGAGGCGGCCGCGGCCTACCGCCGGATCGAGCGGTTCATTCAGCGCGTCGTATTAGAGAAGCTGGACGGAAGCGCAACGAGACTCGGAATCGCCGAGTTGTCTGATGACAACTGGGACAAGTCCGCCTTCATCTCCGCGATGGATCGGGATCTAAACGTTCCCGAGGCTCTGGCGGCTATTCACGGCGCGGTATCTAGTGGCAACAGCGCACTTGATAAGGGGTATGACGCGGTGGCTATCGCTACGGCAGAGGCCGTCCGGGCGATGGCCGCGGTGCTGGGCGTCGACCCGCTGGACCCGCAGTGGACCTCCACCGCGGGTGCGGAGGACGCCGCGATGACAGCGCTCGATCTCCTCGTGCGCGCGGAACTCGAGGCCCGCGCCGACGCGCGGGCGAACAAGGACTTCGCCACCGCCGACGCCATCCGTGACCGACTGGTCGCGGCGGGTATCGAGGTGGCCGACACCGCGGACGGCCAGAAGTGGTCGCTCGCCAACCGGAAGGACTGACATGGCGGGCAATTCGAGCCGGCGCGGAGCGATCCGCAAATCCGGCACCAAGAAGGGACAGGTCGTCGGCTCCGGCGGCCAGCGCCGTCGCGGGCTCGAGGCGCGCGGCGCCACCCCCAAGGCCGAGGACCGGACCTACCACCCGGCGCACCGCAAGGCCAAGGCCGCCTCGCGGAAGTCGGACGGTGCCCAGCAGCGCCGCCAGTACGCCCAGAAGAAGGCCGACGGGCCCGAACTCGTGGTGGGCCGCAACCCGGTCGTGGAGTGCCTGCGCGCCGGAGTCCCGGCGACGGCACTGTTCGTGGCCGTGGGGGCCGACAACGACGAGCGGCTCACCGAGGCCGTGCGGTTCGCCGCGGACAAGGGGATCTCGATCCTCGAGGTGCCCCGCCACGATCTCGACCGGATGACCTCCAACGGCATGCACCAGGGGATCGGTCTCCAGGTACCACCCTACGAGTACGCCGACCCGGACGACCTCATCCAGAGCGCCATGCACTCCTCGAAGCCGGCCCTGCTGGTGGCACTGGACAACATCACCGACACGCGCAACCTCGGTGCCGTCATCCGCTCGGTCGCGGCCTTCGGTGGGCACGGCGTGCTGATCCCCGAGCGGCGCAGCGCGTCCATCACCGCGGTGGCCTGGCGCACCTCGGCCGGCGCCGCGGCCCGCCTACCCGTGGCCAAGGCGACCAACCTCAACCGGACGCTGCTCGACTGGGCCAAGCAGGGCGCGCAGCTCGTCGGCCTGGACGCCGGGGGCGACGTCTCGCTGGACGACTACGACGGCACCGGCCCCACGGTCATCGTCGTGGGCTCCGAGGGCAAGGGCCTGTCCCGCCTCGTCCGCGAGAACTGCGACTCGATCCTGTCCATCCCGATCGCGTCCGAGGTCGAGAGCCTCAACGCCTCGGTGGCGGCGGGCGTCGTGCTCTCGGAGTTCGCCCGCCAGCGGCGCGTCAAGCGCTGACCCGCCGGGACTGGCGCCCGGCCCGCCGGCCCGCCGGCCGGCCAGCGCGCTGGTCCGCGGGCCCGGCCCGCCAGCCCGCTGGTCCGCGGCATCCGCTACCGCGCCTGGCGTCTCGCACGCACGCCTGAACGTTCGCTCGTTGGCATGGCGTCTGGCCTGCCCCGGTGCGCGCGCGAGACGCCATGCCGACGAGCGGCTGTGGGCTGGCCGAGCAGGCGCGTGAGCGAGACGCCAGGCGCGGGAGCGGCTGTGGATGCGGGCGCAGGTCGGGCGCAGATCGGGCGCAGGGGCTGTCCCGCGGAGGGTGTCAGGCCCGCGGCCGGCGCGGGGAGCGGCACCGGTCGAACGCCGACCGGGCGTGCTCCCAGGACTCCACCCCGTAGTACAGGTGGCCGGCGATCATGTAGAGCGCAGCGAATCGCTGGTAGGTCCACGCCCGGTCGAGGAAGGTCTCGTCGGCCCGGCCGGTGTAGTGGGCCAGCACGTCCTCGACGAAGCGCGGGCCGTATTCGTACAGCTCGGCGAAGTCGACGGCCGGGTCGCCCAGGCACATGTCGGTGAAGTCGATGAGGCCGAGCCTCCCGGGCCCACTGACCCCGCCGGCCCCGCCGGCCGCCTGCCCGCGGTCCCAGTACAGGTGTCGGACGTAGACGTCGTTGTGCAGCAGCACCCGCGGTAGCAGGGTGGACTGCAGCGCCCCGACCTCGTCGCAGATCTCCCGGGCCGTGGCCATCTCGGCGTCGGTGAACACCGCCGGCAGGTTGTTGTCCACGATCCCGCGGACGAAGTCCAGGTTCTCCGGCTGGTAGGAGTGGGGCACCCGGTCGATCGGGGGCGCCGAGGTGTCCTGGATGTGCAGCGCGGCCAGCAGCGCGCCGAGTTGGGCGGCGAGCGTCGTCCTCGCGGTGGCGGGCAGGCTGTCGAACAGCTCCGGGGTGAGGCGCTGCCCGCGCACCAGCGGGTACCCGGCGAAGCGGCCGTGCGCGGGTACGTGGGAGTAGTGGGGGAGGGCGGCGTCGACGCGTCCCGCCAGGTGGTCGAGGACCGCGATCTCGGTCGGCAGCTGCGCGAGGGCCTGGTCGTCGGCGGGGAACCGGAACACCAGGTCGCGGTGGCCGTGCGCATCCGCCCCGGAGCACCCGCGGCAGATCATCACGACGTGGTCCCAGCCCTCGTCGATCCGCTCGGCGGAGTCCCAGGTCAGGGTTGGGTAGTCGGCCCGGATGGCCTCGAGTTCGGTGGCATCGTCGGGCGCCACGGCAGCACCGTCCGGCCCGGCACCGTCCGGCCCGGCACCGTCCGGCCCGGCACCGTCCGGCTCAGCACCGCCCGCCCCGGCGCCCGCGTTCATCGCCGCACCGCCGCGACACCGCGGCACGCGAGGTAGATGACGAACGAGATCGTGGTGACGAACACCGAGACCGGCACGCCCGGCGCGAGGGAGAGCAGCATCCCCCCGACGGCCGCGATCTCGGCGAACAGGATCGTCAGCCCGATCGCCCGCAACGGGCTGGAGGTGACAGCGGCTGCGGCGGCGGCCGGCGTGATGAGCAGGGACAGGACCAACAGTGCGCCGACGACCTGCACGGCCTGCGCGGCGGCCAGTCCCACGAGCACGGCGAAGACCATGTTGATGGCCCGCACCGGGACGCCCCGCGCCTCGGCGACCTCGGGGTCGGCCGACGAGAACACCAGTGGCCGGTACAGCACGATCAGCGCGCCCACGATGATGGCCGCGACCACCGCCATCTGCACCAGCCCGTGCTCGGATACTCCCACGATCTGCCCGGTGAGCAGGGAGAAGCTCGTCCCCGAGCGGCCGGGGTAGAGATGGATGAACAACACGGCCAGGCCGAGTCCGAACGCCAGCACGACGCCGATGGAACTGTCGCGCTGGGAGGCACGCGAGCCCATGAGGCCGAACATGAGGGCGGCGATCACCGACCCCACGATCGCACCGAGGCCCAGGTTGAGCCCGAACAACAGCGCGGCGGCGGCGCCGGTGAGGGCGAGCTCGCTGGCGCCGTGCACGGAGAACGACATCTGCCGCATCACGATGAACGGCCCGATCGCCCCGGAGAGCAGGCCGAGCAGCGCGATCGCGGCGAGGCCGAAGAGCACGAAGTCCTGCTCCAGCAGGTACGCGGTGGTCTCGGTGTCGGCGATGGACCCGAGGATCTCGAGCAGTCGGTCCATCAGTGCGCTCCGTGTCCGTGGTCGTGGCCGCCTGCGGCGTCCTCGTGGTGGTGGTGCCCGCTCGACCAGGGTTCGGCGACGAGGTGCTGGGTGTCGCCCACCACGACGATCTGTCCGCGCACGCGCAGGACCTCGACGGGGGAGGAGTACAGCTCGGACATGACCTCGGTGGTGAAGACCTCGTCCGGGGTGCCGATGCGGTGCCGCCCGTCGACCAGGTAGACGATCCGGTCGACCATCGGCAGCACCGGGTTGATCTCGTGGGTGACGAACACGACCGCGGTGTCGTGCTCGCGGCGTCGGTGGTCGAGTACGGAGGCGACGGTGCGTTGACCGGTGAGGTCGAGGCTGAGCAGCGGTTCGTCACAGAGCATGACGCACGGGTCGCACGCGATGGCCTGGGCGACCCGCACGCGTTGTTGCTCGCCGCCGGACATCCGGCCCAGGGGCTTGTCGGCGAGGTTTCCGGCCTCGAGCCTCTCGAGGGCGTCGTCGACGATGTCGCGTTTCCCGGCGCGACGTGACGGCCAGCCGGGGCCCCAGCGCGTGCCGTCGATGCCCAGGGACACGAGGTCGCGTCCGCGCAGGGTGATGCC
The DNA here is from genome assembly GCF_024519835.1 of Dietzia sp. Die43. Classification (NCBI taxonomy): domain Bacteria; kingdom Bacillati; phylum Actinomycetota; class Actinomycetes; order Mycobacteriales; family Dietziaceae; genus Dietzia; species Dietzia sp. Die43. Next base: position 54,788 of record NZ_JALJRF010000004.1, read on the forward strand.
GGGGTCGAAGGCGCGCTGTTGTGGCACGTACCCGAGGTGGGTGCCGCGGTCGCCGGGGGCGCGGCCGTCGACGAGGACGGTGCCGGAGTCGGGCCGGTGTTCGCCGAGCAGCACCTTGAGCAGGGTGGACTTGCCGGCACCGTTGGGTCCGAGCACGGCGACGAACTCGCCGGGGGCGATCTCCAGGTCGAGGTCGCGGATGAGGGTGCGGCCGCCGCGGGAGACCGTCACGCCCCGCAGCGAGACGATCGGGCCGGGACCGGGGGCGCCGCGGACGTGACCCCCCGCCGGTTCAGTGGCCACCGTCGCCCACCGGGGTCGCGTCGGCCAGTGCGCCGGAGACGCCGTCGACGATCCCCGTCATCCAGCCGATGTAGTCGGCGCCCTCGGGGAGGGTCTCGGTGAGGTCGACGACGGCGAGGTCGGCGTCCTCGGCCGCGTCGCGGACGCGGGCGGTCACGGAGGTCTCGGTCTGGGTGTTGAAGGCCAGGAACGCGACCCGTCGCTCGGCCAGCAGGTCCAGCATGGCGGCGAGGTCTGCGGCGGACGGGTCGGTGTCGTCCTCGACGGAGGCGAGGAACCCGCGCGGCGTCAGGTCGGTCAGATGCGCGGCCTCGAACAAGTGCGCGCCGACCCGCTCGGTCTGGGCGTAGGGGAAGTGGCCGCGGTCGTGGATCTCGTCGAGCCGCGCCTCGAGCGGGGTCAGGGCGTCGGCGAAGGCGCGGGCGTTGTCGCGGTACTGCTCGGCGTTGCCGGAGTCGATCGCGGCGAGTTCCTCGGCCACACGCTCGGCTACGGCGGCGGCGGTGGGCAGGCTGAACCACACGTGCTCGTTGCCGGCGGCCTCGTGGGCATGGTCCGCGTGGTCCTCCTCCGCGTGGTTCAGCCCGTCCACGGCCGCACCGGTGACCCGCTCGAACTCGTCGACCCCCCGTACGACAGGGACGTCCCCGGCGTTGTCCAGCGCCATGTCGACGAAGGCGTCGTAGCCGGCGCCGTTGTAGACGACCAGGTCGGCGCCCGCGACCGCGGCGGCATCGGCAGGGCTTGCCTCGTAGGAGTGCGGGTCGGCGGCCGGGTCGGAGATCACCGACTCCACCGAGGCGTTGTCGCCGGCGACCTGCTCGGCGATGTCCGCGTAGACGGTCGTCGAGGCGACCACGGTGGGCCCGTCGTCGCCCGTGCCGGCGTCGCCGTCGGTGCCGCAGGCGGTGAGCACGCCCCCGCCCAGGAGGGCAGCCGCGGCGAGGGCCAGCGCGCGGGGCGTGCGGGCGGGGGAGGTGCGGGCGGGTGAGGAGGACGACATCACGTGGACCACTCTCGTAGTAATGGGAACCGTTGTCGTTAAGTGTAGATCCGCGACACGGCGAGTGTGTACATCCGGGGGTGTCAGCCCCGCAGATCGGCGAGGGTGTCGAGCAGCTCCACGACGGCGGGGATGTCCGCGACGCGGTGCGCGGCCGCCGTCTCGCCCTCGCCGACCTTGACGCCGACATCCTGCGGTCGCAGGCGCGCGAAGCCGCGCTCATCGGTGACGTCGTCGCCGATGAACAGCGCCACCCCCGCTCCGGTCTGCTCGACCATCGTCTCGATGGCCGCGCCCTTGCTCGCCTCCCGCACGGCGATCTCCACGACGTTCTTGCCCTCGGTGACGAACACCCCGTCGAACGCGGCGGGCCCCGCCATCGCCTCGGACTGCGCGCGGTCGCGCTCGGCGGGGTCGGCCACCGGGCGGACGTGCAGGACGGCGGCCGTCGGCTTGGACTCGACGTGCGCCCCGGGGGTACGGGAGACGATCTCCTCGAGGGCGGACCGCACCCGGGACAGCAGCGCCACCTCGTCGTCGTCGAGGGGGGAGTCGAAACCACCCTCCCACTCCGATCCGTGGCTGCCCACCAGGACCACCGGGGCGTCGGCGCCGCTCACCTCCGCCAGGGCCGCGCGGTTGCGGCCGGACAGGAGGGCGACGGTCGTCCGGGGCAGTCCCGCCAGTCTCGCCAGCGCGTCGGCTGCACCGGGGGCGGGCACGGCCTTCGTGGGGTCGTCGACGAACGGGGCGAGGGTGCCGTCGTAGTCGCACGCCACCACGAGGGTGGGGGCGTCGGCGGCGCGGCGCAGCGCCTCGTCCAGGGTCTCGGCGGTGGTCATGGACGTCAGGATAGGCGCGCCGCCCGGACCCCGGCACCGCGAAAGCGCCCGGCACGCCATGTGACGCGTGTTACGTTCAGGAGACTCAAAGGCTGAAGTCGGGCGTCGGAAGGACGTACCGGTGAGCGCAGAGGATCGGGCACCGGGTGCGCCCAGTGTCCGACCGCGACCGGAAGGTGAGAAGACCATGGCACCATCAGTGTTGAGGACATCCGTACGCCGTCGTTCGATGAGCGTGATCGCCGCCGCCGCGGTGATCGGCCTGGGGCTCACGGGCTGTACATCGACCAATTCCGACGACGACTCGAGCCTGCTGGAGACCCTGCAGGACCGCGGCAGCGTGACGGTCGGCTTCGCCGGCGAGGCGCCCTACTCATTCCAGGAGAACGGCGAGCTGACCGGCGCCACCGTCGCCCTCCACCGCGAGATCTTCGGGAATCTGGGCATCGACACCGTCGAGGGCGTGAACGCGGACTTCGGTGCCCTCATCCCCGGTCTCCAGGCCAACCGCTTCGACGTGGTCAGCGCGGGCATGTCGATCCTCCCGGAGCGCTGCGAGCAGGCCGCGTTCAGCGAGCCCGAGTTCAACTACACCACCGCCCTCATGGTCGAGGAGGGCAACCCGATGAACCTCGCGGACATGCAGTCCGTCGCCGAGAGCGGTGCGCGGCTCGCGACGATGACGGGCGCGATCGAGTCCGACTACGCCTCCGAGCTGGGTATCGAGAGCATGCAGGTCGCCACCCCCCAGGACGGGATGGACGCGGTCACCTCCGGGCGCGCCGACGTCTTCGCCCTGACCGGCATCTCGCTGAACTGGATGAAGAACAACAACCCCGACGCCCCCGTCGAGGTGACCGAGTCGTTCGTCGCGGAGATCAACGGCGAGCCGCAGGTCGGCGCGGGCGGTACCGTGTTCCGCACTGACGACCAGGAGCTCCTCGACGCCTACAACGAGGAACTGGCCAAGATCACCTCCGATCCGGAGAAGTACCTCTCCATCGTCGGCGAGTTCGGGTTCACCGAGGCGGAACTCCCCGACCCCGCGCTGACGACCGCCGACCTCTGCGCCGGCGAGTGACGGTGCACGGAGTCCGGTGACGAACGACCGTGGAAAGTAACATCGAGGCCTTCCTGGAGGCGTGGCCCCGCTTCCAGGAAGGCATCGTCACCACCATCTATCTGACACTGGGCGGTGCGGCGCTGGGCTTCGCCATGGCGCTGGTCCTCGGCGTGGCGGCCGGGTCCCGCCTCATGGTGATCCGCGGGGTGTCGAGGACGATCGTCGAGTTCTTCCGGGGCACCTCGTTGCTGGTGCAGCTGTTCTGGCTGTTCTTCGTGCTGCCGCTGCTCGGCTACGAACTCGATCCGCTCTTCTGCGGAATCCTGGCGCTGGGACTCAACTACGGCGCGTACGCCGCCGAGGTGGTCCGTGGTTCGCTGGCCGCCGTCCCGACCCCGCAGAAGGAGGCCGCGGTCGCCCTGAACTTCTCGCCCTGGCATCGCATGTCCAAGGTCGTCTTCCCGCAGGCGTGGGTGCAGATGATCCCGCCGCTGAACAACCTCCTGGTCCAGCTCCTCAAGGGGAGTGCCCTGGCCAGCTTCATCCTGCTGCAGGACCTGACCTTCCACATCGGGGAGTTGCGCCGGGTGACCGGCGATACGGTGTTCGCCTTCGGTGTCGGGCTGATCCTCTACTTCGTCATCGCGTACGTCCTCACCCTGTTCATGAATCTCCTCGAGGTCCGGGCGAAATCACGACTGGGGGCGGGGCCGTCGCTCCGTGAGGTGCTCAGCCTGCGACCCGAACGGGTCAACGAGGCAGTGGGGGTGGGCCGATGAGCGTCGACTGGAGCTGGGAACGCGCCATCGAGAGCATCCCGATCCTGCTGGAGGGGTTCCGGATCACTCTTCTGGCCACCGTCGTCGGCTTCCTCATCGCCGCGGTGCTGGGACTGCTCGTCGCGATGGTGCGTCGCGCCGCGCCCGCCGTGATCACCGTGCCCCTGCGCCTGGTCACCGAGTTCATCCGCCTGACCCCGCTCGTCGTCCAACTGTTGTTCGCGTACTTCCTGCTCCCGCAGTTCACCGCGCTGCAGATCGGCATCGCCGTGATCGGCGTGCACTACGCGACCTATATGGCGGAGGTGTACCGCGCGGGAATCGACGCGGTCCCGACCGGGCAGTGGGAGGCCGCCCGGGCGCTGTCACTCCCCGCGGGGCGCACGTGGCGCGCCGTCGTCCTGCCCCAGGCGATCCGCAACACGGTCCCCGCGCTCGGCAACTACGCGATCTCCCTGTTCAAGGACACCCCGTTCCTGTTCGCGATCACGGTGGTGGAGATGGTGACCGCCGCGCAGCAGTACGGCGCCCGCAACTTCCAGTACCTCGAGCCCATCACCCTCGCCGGGGTGATCTTCCTGCTCGCGAGCTACCCGACCTCGATCCTCATCCGCAGACTGGAGAAGTCCCTTGTCTACTGACCCCAGCACGCCGACGCGGCCGAGCACGCCGACAGGCGGCGAGTCGCCGATGGTGGTGTTCGAGAAGGTGGTCAAGCAGTTCGGCGACCACGTGGTCCTGGACCACCTCGACTTCACCGTGCAGCGGGGCGAGCGGGTCGCGCTGATCGGCCCCAGCGGGTCGGGCAAGACGACGATCCTGCGCCTGCTGATGACCCTCGAGGAGGCGAACGACGGCGTGATCTGGGTGGAGGGCGAACCCCTGACCCACCAGTTCAAGGGCGACACGCTGGTCAAGGCCTCCCAGAAGCACCTGCGCGCCGTCCGCTCGAAGATCGGGATGGTGTTCCAGCAGTTCAACCTGTTCCCCAACATGACGGTGCTCGAGAACATCACCGAGGCGCAGATCCACGTCCTGGGGCGGTCCAAGGGGGAGGCGGTGGAGCGGGCACGTGAGCTCCTCGACACGGTCGGTCTCGCGGACAAGGAGAACGCCCACCCGACCACGCTGTCGGGCGGGCAGCAGCAGCGGGTCGCCATCGCCCGGGCGCTGGCGATGGATCCCGATATCCTGCTCCTCGACGAGGTCACCTCGGCTCTCGATCCCGAGCTGGTCGCCGACGTGCTCGGCGTGTTGCGGATGATCGCCGAGTCCACCGACATCACGATGCTCATCGTGACCCACGAGATGGGGTTCGCCCGCGACGTGGCCGACCGCGTGCTGGTGTTCGATCAGGGCAAGATCGTGGAGGAGGGCACCCCCGAGGCCATCTTCACCGATCCCAAGCAGGACCGGACACGCACGTTCCTCAAGGCCGTCCTCGAACGGTGACCCGCGCCGTGTGGCGAGACGCTTGACCGTGCCCCGGTCGCCTGTAGGATTGTCGACAATCAGACGGTTCCATGGAAGGCGCGCCGATGACCCTGTCGCACACGGCCCTCGAACTGGCCGACGGCTACCGCCGGGGCGAACTCTCCCCGGTTGATGCCGCCGAGGAGGTGCTCACCGCGATCTATCGGGTCGACGGCGAGATCAACGCCTTCTGTCACGTCGACCGTGACGCGACGCTGACGGCCGCGCGGTCGTCCGAGGAGCGGTACCGCCGAGGTGAACCGCTCAGCCCGCTCGACGGCGTCCCCACCACGATCAAGGACATCTTCTACACCCGCGGCGTCCCGACGCTCCGGGGTTCCCGCCTCCTGGCCGACAAGCCCGGTGCGTCCGATCCCGCCTCGTGGCCCGACGACGCCCCCGTCACGTCGGCGGTCGGCGAGGCCGGGTGCGTGGTGATCGGCAAGACCACCACCCCGGAGTTCGCGTGGAAGGGGGTCACGGACAACACGCTCACCGGGATCACCCGTAATCCGCACGACCCGGGCCTCACCCCGGGCGGATCCAGCGGCGGGGCGGCGGCCGCGGTCGCCGCCGGGCTCGGCCAGCTCGCGCTGGGCACCGACGGCGGCGGGTCGGTGCGCATCCCCGCCGCGTTCTGCGGGATCGTGGCGCTCAAGCCCACCTACGGCGTGATCCCCATGTTCCCGTCCAGCCCGTTCGGCACGCTCGCGCACGCCGGGCCGATGACCCGCACGGTCGCCGACACGGCGGCGTTCATGGACACCCTCCTGCGTCCGGACCCCCGCGACTGGTCGGCGGTGCCGGCGCGCGCGACGACCCCCGGTCCGGGCGGGTACCTCGCCGCGGCCGTCGACGGCTCGCGCGGGGACCGCCCACTCGAGGGCCTGCGCGTCGCGTACAGCCCCGACCTCGGTTTCGGTACCACCGACCCGGAGGTCGAGCGGGAGGTCGGACGCGCGGTCGCCGTGCTGGAATCGCTGGGGGCGCGGGTCGAGACTGTCGACCCCGGGATCACCGATCCGGTCGACGCGTTCCACGTCCTGTGGTTCGCCGGACTCGCCGCGGTCCTCGCGCCCCACGGGCCGGGCGCCGTCGACCACGTCGACCCGTCGATGCGCGAGGCGCTGGGGCGGTACCACGACTACTCCGCCGCCGACTATCTCGACGCCGTGGCGGTGCGGATGGCCCTGGGCGCGCGGATGGCCGACTTCCACCAAGCCCACGACATCCTCATCACGCCCACCACGCCGATCGCCGCCTTCGCCGTGGGATCGGACGTGCCGCCGGGCTGGGACAGTCCCGACTGGACGTCGTGGACGCCGTACACCTATCCGTTCAACATGACCCAGCAGCCGGCGCTGAGCGTCCCCTGCGGGACGACCGACGCGGGCCTCCCGGTGGGGCTGCAGGTGGTGGGTGCGCGGTTCGAGGACCGACTGGTGGTCCGGGTCGGTGCCGCACTCGAAGCCGCGCTCGGTCAGGTCGTGCCCACCCCGCGGGTCCACGCGGCGGGGCGTCCGGGGGACGGTCGGCCGTGATCGACTCGACCGCGGGACTGGAACCCGTCGTCCAGGAGTCGACGCCGTCCCTCATCGCACGCGCTCTCCGGAGGGGCATCGCGGACGGCTCCCTGGCCCCCGGGACGCAGCTCGGCGAGGCCGCTCTCGCACGCTCGCTCGGCGTGAGTCGCGGCCCGCTGCGCGAGGCGATGCAGCGGCTCACCCAGGAGGGGTTGCTCGTCTCGCACCGCAATCGCGGACTGTTCGTCGCCGACCTGACGCCCGACGCCGTCGAGGACATGTACCTGCTGCGGACGACCATCGAGACCGGCGCTCTGGAGCGGGTGCTCGAACTGGGTCTGGGGGAGGCCACGGCCGACGCCCTCGACGCGGCCGTCGACGCGATGGCGGCGCTGGCCGACGAACCCCGGTCCGCGGCCATGGTGGCGGCGGATCTGGACTTCCACCACGCGCTGGTGGAGGCCGCGCGGAGCCCGCGGTTGTCGCGGGTGCACGAGACCGTGGTGGTGGAGACGAGCATGTGCCTCCACGCGATGCGCAGCACCTATACCGACTCCGCGTCCAGGCTCGCGGAGCACCGGGCGATCGCGGACGCGGTGCGCTCCGGTGACCGGCTCCGGGCCCGTTCGTTGCTCGTCGACCACATGCGGGACGGGCTGGCCAGGGTCAGCGAGGGCGCGTAGCTCAGGGGAGGGCGGTCAGGGCACGGCGGTCAGTGGCTCGACCCGAGGCCGTTGCGCAGTGCCCACGCCACGGCCTGCGGCCGGGTCGTCACCCCGATCTTGCGGTAGGCGTCCCGGATGTAGGACTTCACGGTGTTGATCGACAGGTAGCAGGCCGCGGTGATCTCCTCGTTCGACCGGCCCTGGGTGATGAGTGCGAGCATCTCCGCCTCCCGAGGGGTCAGGCCCACACCTCCGGTGGGCCACGGCGCGGCCGGCCCGGAGTCCTCCCGGTCGATCACCGTGACCCGCTCACCGGCAGCGATGCGTTCGATACCGCTGACCAGCTCGTCCCCGATCAGGGACTTGGCGAGAAAACCCCGGGCCCCGGCCGCCAGCGCCTCGTCGACGGCCCGCGGATCGGTGATGAACGAGTAGACCGCCACCGCGCCGATCTGCGGGTCACGGGCCATTTCGGCGCACCGCTGCTGCCACCCGGGGCCGGAGCCGAAGGTGTCGAACAACGCGACGTCGACCGGCGTGGCCACGTCGGTCGCGTGATGGGTCGGCACCACCTGTACCCGGTCGGCATACGGGCCCAACAGGGCTTCCACGCCGGCGACGACCAGCGAGTAGTCGTTGACCACCGAGACCCGGACCTTCATGAAGGAACATTAGCAGTTGTGACCCATCCCACCCCTGGGGGTGTGCCGAATCCCCCCGGGACATCGGAAGCTGGACCGGACGGCGAGGGGAACCATGATGCAGACCGCGATGACCAGACTCGACGATCGGTGGGCGTGGGCCGACTCCGGGATGTGCCGCGAGATCCCGGACCTGTTCTACAACTCGGAGGACGAGGCCAAGTCGACGCGGCGCCGCAAGGAGGCCGCCGCCAAGAAGCTCTGCGGGCAGTGTCCCGTCATCGACGCGTGCCGTCAGCACGCGATGGCCCAGCGTGAGTTGTACGGCGTCTGGGGCGGGATGACCGAGGCCGAGCGTCACCGCCGGGCCGGCCGCGTCCGCACCGGCTAGGGGAGCAGGAGGGCCGGCCCGGCGCGGGTCGGCTCAGTGTGAATCGGCTCAGCGCACGGGGATCGCGACCAACTTGGTCTCGACGAACTCCTCGATCCCGCTGAGCCCGCCCTCGCGCCCCAGCCCGGACTGCTTGATGCCGCCGAACGGGGCGGCCGGGTTGGACACCACGCCGACGTTGATGCCGACCATGCCGGCCTGGAGCCGCTCCGACATGGTCATGGCGCGGTCGAGGTTCTCGGTCATCACGTACGAGACCAGGCCGAACTCGGTGTCGTTGGCCAGTGCCACGGCCTCGTCGTCGGTGTCGAACGGCACGAGGGCGGCGACGGGGCCGAAGATCTCGGTCGACATCAGTTCGGCGTCCGGGGTGACACCGGTGAGCACGGTGGGCGGGTAGAAGTAGCCGGGCCCCTCGAGGCGCGAGCCGCCGGTCAGCACCTCGGCCCCGCGCTCGACGGCGTCGTCGACCAGGTCCACGACCTTGGTGACGGCCTTTTCCTCGACCAGGGGGCCCACGTCGGTGCCGTCGGTCGTGCCGTCGCCCACGGTCAGGTCGGACATCTTCTCGGTCAGGCGACGACCGAACTCGTCCAGCACCGAGCGGTGCACGAGGATCCGGTTGGCGGACGTGCAGGCCTCGCCCATGTTGCGCATCTTGGCGGCCATCGCCGCGGCGACGGCGGTGTACATGTCCGCGTCCTCGCAGACCACGAACGGCGCGTTGCCGCCGAGCTCCATGGAGGTGCGCAGCACCCCGCGCGCGCACTGCTCGAGGAGCATGCGGCCGACGGGCGTGGATCCGGTGAAGGACAGCTTGCGGGCGATGCCGGAGTCGATCCACGGCTCCACCACGCCCCCGGCGTCGGTCGTGCACACCACGTTGAGGACGCCGTCGGGCAGACCCGCCTCGCGCAGGAGGTCCACCACGTAGAGCGAGGTCAGCGGCGTGAGGTTGGCGGGCTTGAAGACCATGGTGCAGCCGGCGGCGATGGCGGGTCCGATCTTGCGGGTGGCCATGGCCAGGGGGAAGTTCCACGGGGTGATGAGGATGCACGGTCCCACGGGCTCGTGGGTGACCATGAGCCGGGTCTTGCCGTCGGGGGAACGGCGGGCGTCGCCGCGGATGCGGCAGGCCTCTTCGGAGAACCAGCGGAAGAACTCGGCGCCGTAGGTCACCTCGCCCTTCGCCTCGGCCAGTGGCTTGCCCATCTCGGTGGTCATGAGCAGCGCCAGCTCGTCGGCGCGCTCGACGATCAGCTCGTAGGCCCGGCGCAGGATCTCGGCCCGCTCGCGGGCGGGGATCGCCGCCCACGACGGCTGGGCGCGACCGGCGGCCTCGATCGCGGCGGTGGCATCACCGGCCCCACCGTCGGCGATGGTCGCGATCGCTTCACCGGTCGCGGGGTTGACCACGTCGAACGTCGCGCCGGAGGCGGCGTCGTGCCAGGCCCCGTCGACGTGGATGCCGGTCCCGAGGGCACTGATGATGTCGGCTGCGGAGCGGGTCATGTGGGCCTCCTGGTGGGTGCGGGGCTGGGGTCGGGACGGGGGTCGGGGTCGAGCAGTTCGAACAGGTGACGGCCGGTGCGGCCTGGTCCCGTGGTGGGGTCGCCGGCGCCGAGGTGGTCGACCTGGGTGGCGCACGAGAACCCGTCGGTGAGGACGGGGGCGTCGGTGTCGGCGCGCAGGGCGGGGGCGAGGGCTAGTTCGGCGACGGCCGCGGTGACGGTCTCGTGGCCGGCGGTGAAGCCGAAGTCGCCGGCGACGCCGCAGCAGCCGGTCGCCTCGCGGACCGAGCCCACGCCGAGGGCGGTGAGCGTGGCGCGTTGGACGCGGTTGCCGAAGGTCGCGTACTCGTGACAGTGGGTCTGGACGGTGACGCGGTCCGGGGGCGCGCCGCCGGGCCACGCGGGGGCGCGGCCCTCGGCGGCGAGCCAGCCGAGGTGGTCGGCGGAGGAGCGGACACGGGCGGCCACGCGGCGGGCGGCGTCCGCGTGGGGGGAGTCGGCCAGCAGGCGGGGGAGGTCCTCGCGGAGGGTGGCGGCGCAGGAGGGTTCGACGACGACGACGGGGACCTCCTCCCCGCCCGGCCCGCGGATCGCGTCGAGGCGGCGCGCGGTCGAGGTCATGGTGCGGCGTGCGGCGTCGAGCCGGCCGGTGGTGACGTGGGTCAACCCGCAGCACTGGTCGGCTGTGCAGGCGACGGAGGTGTGCGTGCCACCCAGCACGCGGGCGGCGGCGCCGGCGACCGCGGGGCGCAGTCCGCGGGTGAACGAGTCGAGGAACAGCACGACCTCCGCGGAGGTGCGCCCCGGTGCCGGTTCGCGGACGGTCCACACGCTCTCCGGGACCCGGGCGAGCTCGTCGCGCAGCTGCCGGGCGGACGCGAAGCGGGGCAGGGTGCGCTCGGTGCTCAGACCCCCGATCCGCGCCGCGGCGCGGCCGGCGCGGGTTCCCAGCAGGGCGTTGATCGGCCCGGCCGCGCGGACGGTCCCGCGGAGCCACAGCGGGAGCAGGCCAAGGGAGTAGTGGGCCGTCGGTCGCACTCGACGCGTGTAGCGGTGGTGCAGGGCCTCGGACTTGAAGGTGGCCATGTCGACGCCGGTCGGGCAATCCGAGGAGCACGCCTTGCACGCGAGGCACAGTTCGAGCGACTCCTCGACGGCCGGGTCGTCGATCGGCAGGGTGCCGCGGACCACCTCCTGCAGGACGCGGGCCCGACCGCGGGTGGAGTCCTTCTCGTCCCCGGTGGCCCGGAAGGACGGGCACATCACACCGCCGGAGGTGGTGCGACAGCGGCCCACGCCGATGCAGGCCTGGACCGGGTGGGCGCCGTCCGGCGAGGTGAGCAGGCCCAGGTCGCGTCGGCCCACCCCGGCCAGCGCCAGGTCGGCGTCGAGCGGTCGGGTGGCGGTCAGCCCGCCGGGGGCGAGGATCCCCGCCGGGTCCCAGACGCCGGCGAAGCGCGCGAAGGCGTCCAGCATCTCGGGGGAGTACATCACCGGCAGCAGCTCGGAGCGGGCACGGCCGTCGCCGTGCTCCCCGGACAGCGACCCGCCGTGCCGCACGACGAGGTGGGCGGCGTCGGTGCAGAACGCGCGCATGACGGACCTGCCCGCGTCCGAGCGCAGGTCGAAACTGATCCGGATGTGCATGCAGCCCGCCCCGAAGTGCCCGTACATGACGCCCGTGAGCTCGTGCCGGGCCAGTAGGTCCCGGAAGTCGGCGAGGTAGTCGGCCAGCCGCTCGGGGGCGACGGCGGAGTCCTCCCAGCCGGGCCAGGACTCGATGGTCGCGCCCGTCGCCGGATCGGTCAGTCTCGAGCTCAGCCCGGCGCCGTCCTCACGCACGCGCCACAGGTCCGCGCGGGCCACGGGATCGGCCACGACGAGGACCTCGAGAGCGTGGCCGTCCCGCGTCAGCTCGTCGGCCAGTTCGGCCACCCGGGCGTCGAGCCCACGACCGCCGGCGCCGGCCTCGTCGTCGTCACCCCCGTCGTCGTCGCCCCCGTCGTCGTCACTCCCGTCGTCATCGAGTTCCACGAACAGCCACGCGTGGCCGCGCGGCAGCTCGGCGACCGAGTCGGCGCCGCGGCGCTGCCGCATCGTCGCGACGATCACCTCGTCGATACCCTCTACGGCTGTGGGGCGGTGTCGCAGGATGGCTGGCACGTCCCGCGCAGCGTCCACCACGTCGGCGTACCCCACGACCGCCAGCCCGGTGCGCGCGGAACGGGGGACGGCCCGCACGGTCGCGGCGGTGACGATCGCGCACGTGCCCTCGGAGCCCACGAGGGACCGCGCCACGTCGAAGCCCTCCTCGGGCAGCAGGTGACGCAGGTGGTAGCCGGACACCTGGCGGGGGAGGCGGCCGAGTTCGGTGCGGATGGCGGCCAGGTGGTCGGCGGTCAGGTCCCGCAACCGTGTGGTGAGGTGCTCGGCGCGGGCGGCGGCGGGCGCGTCGGCCGGATCGGTGGCCTCGACGCCGCTGCGGGTGGCGGTGAGGCGCAGTCCGTCGGCGGTGACGATCCGCAGCGCCTCGACGTGGTCGGCGGTCCGGCCGTGGCGCACGGAGTGGTTGCCGCACGCGTCGTTGCCGATCGCGCCGCCCAGGCAGGCGCGGGACTGGCTCGAGGGGTCCGGGGCGAAGGTCAGGCGGTCGCCCGTGGCGGCGTGGACGGCCGCGCGCAGGGCCGTGAGCACGGTGCCGGCCTCGGCGGCGACGGTCCCCGCCGCCTCGTCCACCTCGAGGACCCGGTTCATGTGCCGGGACAGGTCCAGGACCAGGCCGGTGCCGATCGCGTTCCCGGCCATCGACGTGCCGCCGCCACGGGCGGTCGCGGGAACCCCTAGCCGGTGACACACGGCCAGGGCGGCGGCGACCTCGCTCTCCGACCGCGGGAACAGCACGGCGGCGGGCACGACCCGGTAGTTCGAGGCGTCGTAGGAGTACTCGGCGATCCGGCGGGGGTCCGACTCGGGCGCCAGACCCGCGTCCACGAGCGCGCCGACGAGCGCCCGCCCGGGGGCGTCCGGTGCGACGTGGGAGGTCACGCCGCCCCGTCGCACACCCGGTGCACGGCGCGGGTGAAGCGCTCGACACCGGCGTCCACCTCGTCGGCGGTCACCACCAGCGCGGGGATGAGGCGCACGACCGAACCGGTCGGGCCGCAGGTCAGGGTGAGCAGGTCCTCGTCGATGCACGCCTGCTGCACCGCCGCGGCCAGGCGGGCGGCCTCGAGCGCACCGGAGCTGCCGGCGGGCGCGCCTGCGTCGCCGAACTCGACGCCCAGCATGAGCCCGGTCCCGCGGATGTCGCAGATCTCGCCCACGTCGCCGAGGGTACGCCGGAGCCCGTCGAGAAGCTGGGTCCCGCGGGCGGCGGCGTTGTCCACCAGGCCTTCGCGCTCGACGACGCCGAGGGTGGCGACCCCGGCCGCCGCGGCGACCGCGTTTCCGCCGTAGGTCCCGCCCTGCGACCCCGGCCAGGCCTTGGCCATGAGGGCGGAGGGTGCGGCGATCGCGGAGATGGGGAAGCCCGAGGCGATGCCCTTGGCGGTGATGATGATGTCCGGCACGAGCCCGTCGGTGTGCTGGTGCCCCCAGAACCGGCCGGTGCGCCCGATGCCGGCCTGGACCTCGTCGAGCACCAGCAGCGCGCCGATCCGGTCGGCGCGCTCGCGCAGTCCCTCCAGGTAGCGCGGGGGAGTGGCCATGTACCCGCCGTCGCCCAGCACGGGTTCGATGAGGAAGGCCGCGATCTCGCGGGCGTCGACCCGGGTGGCCATGAGGTAGTCGAGCTCGGCCAGCGCGAAGTCGATCGCGTCGTCCTCCGTCCACCCGTGGCGCAGGGCGTGCGGGAACGGGGTCATCACCACGCCGCCCATGAGCGGGGAGAACCCGGCGGAGAAGCGGGTGCCCGCGGTGGTGAGGCTGGCGGCGGCGACGGTGCGGCCGTGGAAGCCGCCCTGGACGGTGACGATGTTGGGCCGGCCGGTGGCCATGCGGGACAGCCGGACCGCGGCCTCGACCGCCTCGGATCCGGAGTTGGCGTAGAAGACCGAGTCGATCCCCTCGGGCAGGTGCTCGCCCAGCTTCTCGGTGAGCTCCAACAGCGGCTGGTGCATGACGGTCGTGTACTGCGCGTGGATGATCTTCCCGCACTGCTCGCGAGCCGCGGCGACCACGTCGGGGTGGCAGTGGCCGGTGCTGGTCACGCCGATGCCGGTCGTGAAGTCCAGGTAGTCGCGGCCGTCGGTGCCGTGGATCCACGAGCCGAGGGCGTGGTCCACCACGACGGGCGTGGCCTGCTTGAGATGGGGCGACAGGTGCGCGGTCATGGGTGCCAGTGTGTGGTGCGCCACGGTCGATTGTCAACAATCCGACGATCCTGGTTCGCGTGAGGGTCGGCGCGTTACGGTGGGGCCATGACGCAGCCGCACCGCGACCCGGGCAACCATGACCCGGGCACCCGGCCGACCGTCGTCGTCCTCACCGCGGACGGCGTCGAGCCCCCCACCACCCTCGCGCTGATCCGCGAGCTCGCCGACGTGCGCGAGTGCACGGCCGACACCCTCGCGCAGGCTCTGCCCGGGGCCGAGATCCTGCTGGTGTGGGACATCTTCTCCGACGCCCTGGCCTCCGCCTGGCACGCCGCCGACGCGCTGCGGTGGGTCCACGTGGCCGCCGCCGGGGTGGACAAGCTCCTCTTCGACGAGCTGCGCGACTCCGACGTGCTGGTCACCAACGCCCGCGGGGTCTTCGACGGGCCGATCGCCGAGTACGTCCTGGCCTGCGTCCTGGCCCACGACAAACGGCTCCACGAGACCGAGGCGCTGCAGCGCGCGGGTCAGTGGCGCCACCGCGAGACCACCCGGGTGGCCGGCCGGCGCGCCCTGGTGGTGGGCACCGGCGGCATCGGACGGGCCACCGCGCGGCTACTGCGGGCGGTCGGGCTCGACGTCAGCGGGGCCGGACGTCGACCGCGCGACGACGACGAGGACTTCGGCCGCGTCCTGGACTCCGCGCGCCTGTCCGAGCATCTGGGCGACGTGGACCATCTCGTCATGGTGGCGCCGCTGACCGACGCGACGCGGGGGATGCTCGGCCCCGCGGCACTGGCAGCACTGCCCGACGGTGCCCACGTGGTGAACGTCGGTCGCGGAGAGCTGGTCGATCAGGACGCCCTCACGCGCGAGATCGGGACGGGCAGACTCTCGGCGCACCTGGACGTCCTCGTCGTCGAACCCCTCCCCGGGGGCGACCCCCTCTGGACCCTCGACGGCGCGCACATCAGTCCCCACATGTCCGGCGACGTCGTGGGGTGGCGGGACACACTTTCCGGGCAGTTCCTCGACCACCTGCGCACGTGGACCGGCGGCGGGACCCCCGGCCCACACGTGGACAAGGGTCGAGGGTACGTCAGCGGCTGAGCGGTTGTCCGGGGTCATCTCCCCGGATACGGTCGGCTCCGCGAGGGGCGGCACCCCTCGCTTTTCCCGAGTCGGCCGGGGTTTTCAGGCTGAGGAGAGAAAGGAGTCGTAGGTGACCATTGCCATAGATGACTACCAGTCCCGCGTGAGCGGGCGGCCGGAGATCGTCGAGCGCCGGGACCCCGTTCTGTGGGGGCGCAGTGAGGATCCCGAGGTCCTCCAGTTCGGCGAGCGCGGCTACATCCAGCGCGAGGGCGCACTCGACCGGCAACGGATCGACGCCTGCCTGGCCGAGATCGACCGCATCGGATCGGATCCGCAGATGGCCGGCGACCCCCGGATCATCCGCGAGGCCGGCAGCGAGGCCGTCCGTTCGATCTTCGACGTCCACGACCTGAGTGAGGTCGTGTGGGAGGCGGTCGAGCGATCCGGCGCGATCGACCTGGCCCGGCAGATCCTCGGCTCGGACGTCTACGTCCACCAGAGCCGGCTCAACTACAAGCCCGGTTTTGCCGGTGGCGCGTTCTACTGGCACTCGGACTTCGAGACCTGGCACGCCGAGGACGGCATGCCCCGGCCGCGTGCGTGCAGCGCCTCCCTGGCGCTCACGCCCAACGAGACCTACAACGGTCCCCTGATGATCATGCCGGGCACGCACAGGTACTACGTGCAGTGCGCGGGGGAGACACCGGAGGACTACTACAAGGAATCGCTCGTGTCGACGTCGCCGAAGATCGGTGTCCCGTCCGAGGACCACATCACCGAGATGTACGAGCGCCACGGTCTCGACGTGCTCACGGGCGGGGCCGGGTCGATGACGATGTTCGACTGCAACGCCCTGCACGCCTCGGGCGGCAACATCACGCCGCTGCCCCGGGCGAATGTGTTCATCGTGTTCAACAGTGTCGAGAACGAGTTGACCGAGCCGTTCGCGGGTACCCCGCCGCGGCCGGACTTCCTCGCGCGCCGGCCCTGAGCCGGACACTGATGCCGGGCCCCGCGGGTGCGGGACCCGGCATCGGTGCGCCGGAGTCAGGCGGGGTCCAGGCCGACCTCGCGCGCGCCGTCGGTGAACGCCTCGACGAACGCCTGCAGTGGTCGCCGCCGGGCGTCCCGACGGCGATAGGTGATCGACACCGTCCTGGTGAGCTCGTCGGTCAGCGGAATCACCTCCACGTCCGCGCCGAAGGTGCTCAGCCCGAGGTCGGAGGCCAGGGTGACCCCGAGGCCCGCGGCGACCAGGGACAGCGCCGTGGACTGCTCGCCCGCCTCGTGCCGCACGTCGGGTTCGAACCCCGCCTCGCGACAGGCGATCCGCACCGCGCGACCGAAGTGCGACCGCGGGTGCGCGACGACCCACGGCGCCCCGGAGAGGTCGGCCAGCGACAGTCGGGTCGAGTCCACGAAGCCGCGGGGGACGACCGCGTGCAGAGACTCCCTCGCGATGGGCACCCGCACCAGGTCGGTCACGTCCGCCATCACGTAGCTGGAGTAGTCCAGCACGAACGACAGGTCGAGCGAACCGTCCCGCACCGCGCCGGTGGTGTCCTCCGGGGCGAGCTCCCGGGTCCGCACCACGATGCCAGGGTGGTCACGGGCCAGGATCCGCATCCCGGCGGGCAGCAGCGTGACGGCCACCGACGCCCACACCCCGGCGGTGAGGTTCGTGCCGACGCCCGCACGGGCCGATTCCATGGCGTGACCGGCGTCCTCCACGGCGGACAGGATCGTCCGCGCGTGCCCGGCCAGTATGAGCCCCGCCTCGGTCAGCGCGAGCCCGCGACCCCGCTTCTCGAACAGCGGGGTCCCCGCCTCCCGCTCGAGCAACGAGAGTTGCTGCGACACGGCCGAGACGGTGTACCCCAGCGCGGCCGCGACCGCGGTGACGGTGCTGCGGCGCTCCAGCTCGGCGAGCAGCCGTAGCCGGTGCAGTGACGGCTCCATTCCCCGAGCGTAGGAGCGCGCGGACGCATCGTGCAGGAAAAGTGAACGGTCAGGTCCACGAAGTCTCGCTGGACCCCCGGGACGCATGCTCGCATGCTGGGGACATCCCCGCCGGACCCGCCGGCGGACGAGGTCGCCGAGGAGGCGAGCACCATGACATCCATCGAGATTCCGGGCACCACCGGTCATACCGGGTCAGCCCCCCAGACCGTGCCCGCCGCTCCCGACAGGGCCGCCCGGCCGAGCCGCGAGCCCTACCTGCGGCTGCACTGGGAGGACGACGAGACCGGGGCGCGGGGTTACCTCGTGGTCGACACCCTCGTCGGCGGTCTGGCCACCGGCGGGACCCGCATGCGCGCCGGGTGCACCCTCCGCGAGGTCGAGGACCTGGCCCGCGGAATGACCCGCAAGACAGCGGCGTTCGACCTGCCCATCGGCGGGGCCAAGGGCGGCATCGACTTCGACCCCAAGGACCCCCGCGCCATCGACGTGCTCGGCCGGTTCTGCGAGGCCATGCGGCCGTTCCTCGACCGACACTGGGTCACCGCCGAGGATCTGGGCGTCCCGCAGCACCTGATCGACGAGGTGTTCGCCCGACTGGGGATGCGGCAGTCCTATCACGCGGCGATCGAGCGGTCGGCCGATCCCGCCGCCACCGCCGACCGGATCTTCCGCGGGCTGAACGCCGGGGTTCCGGGCGGGCTGCTCGGCGATGTGATCGGTGGCTACGGGGTCGCGCAGGCGTGCCTCGCGGCGGCGTACGTCCGGGGCTGGGACATCGAGCGCACCTCGGTGGCCGTCCAGGGCGTGGGCACGATGGGGGGCGGCGCCGCGTGGTACCTCCACGAGGCCGGCATGCGCGTCGTCGCACTGGCCGACGCCGCCGGCACCCTCTACGACCCGGCGGGACTCGACGTCCCGGCGCTGCTGGCGACCCGCGACCGCTTCGGGGAGATCGACCGCTCGGCCGTCCCCGCCCGGGTGCAGCGGCTGGACCGCGACCGGATCCTCGGCATGGACGTGGACGTGCTCGTGCCTGCCGCCGTCTCGTACGCCATCACCGCGGACAACTGCACCGAGGTCACCGCACCGATCGTGGTCGAGGCGGCCAACGCCGCCACCACGGCCGACGCGGAACTCGACCTCACGGCCCGCGGGATCGCGGTGCTGCCGGACTTCGTCGCCAACGCCGGGGCCGTCGCCTGGGCGTGGTGGTTGATCCTCGGGGAGGTCGACGACCAGCCGGAGAGTTCGTTCCTCCGCCTGGGCCGCGAGATGACCGCCAAGGTCGCCGACCTGCTCACCGGCTGGGATCCGAGCCGGGGCCCGCTGCGGTGGATCGCCGACGTCTCCGGCCCGGTCCGGACGGTGCCGCCGGTCGTCGTGCCCTGACCGCCCCCTACGCAACCGCCCGGGCCCGTCGCCCCTCGACATGGCGTCTCGCGTGCCCCGATGGGCAGGCGAGACGCCAGCCGCGGGAGCGGTTGCGGTGCCGCTCTGGGCGGGCTGTCAGACGGCTGAGTCTCTGCCCTCGCCGATCTCGCCGGGGTCGGAGTCCGAGTCTGTGTCGTGGCCGTTCCCGATCGCGGTGTGCATCCGGGCCCGGCGGGGAGAGTCGTCGCTGCCCAGCAGCAGATCGATGGTGAGACCGAGCCTGGTGGCGACCTCGGCGGCCGACGACCTGCGGGTCAGCCACGACACGAGGTTGGACATCCATACGTCGGAGACGACCCGGGCGATCGAGAGCTGCACCTCGTCCGGGGTGCCCTGGGCCATCGCGCGGGCGAGGATCCGGTCCATGTAGAAGCCGACCTCCTCGACCTCGTTGGCCACGGAGGCGTCGGCGAACATGAAGGCGCGCGTCATCGCCTCGGTGAGGTTCGGATCGCGCTGCATGGACTTGGTGATCATCTCCACCACGACCTTCATCCGCTCCTGCGCCGTGTCGCCGGGCGGGGCTGACCGCTCGGTGCGCTGGTCGAGCCGACGGAACTCACGGGCGAGCGCCGAGACCAGCAGGTGCACCTTGGACGGGAAGTACCGGTAGAGGGTGCCCACCGCGACCTCGGCCTTCTCGGCGACGGCACGCATCTGCACGGCCTCGTAGCCGCCCTTGGCGGCCAGGGCGAGGGTCGCGTCCAGGATCCGCCGACGGCGCTCGCGTTGCGACGACGTGGTGGGCTCGTCGCTCCGGGCGGCGGGGTCCGACGCGGCGGCGGAACGGGTCTCGGCTGAGCTCTTGGTCATGGAGGCGAAACCTTCTGCGCTGGTCGGATCGGGTCGGCGGGGCATCCCGGCGGGCTGGGGCGGGACCCGAGTGTGCGTCGGGGACCCTTCTGGTGCATTCTAGATCACGATACCTAGAACACGTTCTATTATGGCGTGGAGCGCGCGGGTCAGCGGGCCCGCGCCGAGTACGGAAATCCCGTCGCGCCCGAGGAGCCCAGCAGTGAGTATCGCCACCACCCCGGATCAGACCGAGATCCAGAACTCGATCAAGGCCTGGGCGAGGTCCGCCGATCCCGTGGCCACGGTACGCGCCCAGGAGGACGATCCGGAAGCCTGGAAGGCAGTGTGGCCCCAGCTCGCCGAGCTCGGACTGTTCGGCGTCGCCATCGCGGAGGAGCACGGTGGCGCCGGCGCCGAGATCGTCGACCTGGCGTGCATGCTCGAGGAGGCCGCGGCGAAAATGGCGCCCGGCCCGGTCCTGTCCACCGCGCTGACCGGTGTCCTGGTCTCGCGCGCAGGCGGAGCCGTCGCCAACGCGCTGGGTGAGACGATCGCCGAGGGCGGCCTGCCCGTCGGGGTGTGCCTGGGCATCGGCACCGCGACCTTGGACGGGTCGGGGGAGATCACGGGCGATCCCGGCGTCGCCTACGGCGGCACCCCCGGCGGAGGGTTGCTGCTGCCCGTCGAGGTGGACGGCGCCACCCGCTGGGCGCTTCTCGAGGCGGGCACGCCGGGGCTCACCGTCACCCCGGCGACCCCGTACGACATCTCGGCGTCGATCGGCCACGTCAGCCTGCAGGGCGTGACGATCCCGGCCGACCGCGTCCTCGAGGGCGTCACCACCGCACACGTCCACCAGCTGTTCGTCACCCTGGCCGCCGCCGAGGCCGCGGGCGTCGCCGACTACACGCTCGCCACCGCGGTGGACTACGCCAAGATCCGCGAGCAGTTCGGGCGCACGATCGGCTCGTTCCAGTCCATCAAGCACCTCGCCGCCGACATGCTGTGCCGCACCGAGCAGGTCCGTGCGCTGGCGTGGGACGCCGCCGCGGCCGCGGAGGACCTGCTCGCCGGCGACTCGGAGCTGCCCGTCGCAGCGGCCGTGGCCGGCGCCCTGGCCTTCGACAACGCCGTGCGCAACTCCCAGGACTGCATCCAGATCCTCGGCGGCATCGGCTTCACCTTCGAGCACGACGCCCACTTCTACATGCGCAGGGCGGGCGCACTGCGCCAGGCGATCGGCGGCTCCGCCCGCTGGCGGCGATCCCTGGCCGAGCTCACGCTGGCGGGCAAGCGTCGTCACCTGGACATCGACCTGTCGGAGATCGAGGGCCTCGACGCCAAGCGGGAGGACATCCGCGCGTTGGTGGCGACGGTCGCGGCGGTCGAGGGTGACGAGCGCAAGCGTGCCCTCGCCGACACCGGCCTGTTCATGCCCCATCTGCCCGAGCCGTGGGGCCTCGGCGCGAGCCCGGCCGTGCAGCTCCTCATCGACGAGGAGCTCGAGGCCGCCGGCGTGACCCGCCACGACATCACCATCGGTGGCTGGGCGGTGCCGACCATCCTCCAGGCGGCCCCCGAGCACGCCGACCTGCTCGTGCGCGACACCATGGCCGGGGCGATCAGGTGGTGTCAGCTGTTCTCCGAGCCCGGCGCCGGCTCCGACCTGGCCGCCCTGCGCACCACCGCCGAGAAGGTCGACGGCGGCTGGAAGCTCAACGGACAGAAGGTGTGGACCTCCCTGGCCCGCGAGGCCGACTGGGCGATGTGCCTGGCCCGGACGGACAAGGACGCCCCCAAGCACAAGGGCATCACGTACTTCCTCGTGGACATGCGCTCCGAGGGCATCCGCACGCGACCCCTGCGCGAGATCACCGGTGAGGCGCTGTTCAACGAGGTCTACCTCGAGGACCTCTTCGTCCCCGACGAGTTCCAGGTGGGCACGGTCAACGACGGCTGGAAGATCGCCCGCACCACCCTGGCCAACGAGCGCGTGGCCATGGGCGGTGGCTCGTCGCTCGGCGACGCGGCGGAGGAGATCATCGGGCTGATCAACGCCGCCGGTGTGGCCGATGACGCGCTCGTGCTCGACGAGTTCGGCAAGCACGTCGCCGACGGCGTCGTCGGCAACCTCCTCGACCTGCGCACCGCGCTGCGCAGCCTCGCCGGCTCGGGTCCGGGCGCCGAGTCCTCGGTCCGCAAGATCGTGGGTGTGCGCCACCGTCAGGACATCGCCGAGTTCGGCCTGCAGCTCACCGGCACCGGCGGCGTCGAGTTCACCGAGCAGGGACGCAAGTTCCTCATGGTCCGCTGCCTGTCGATCGCCGGTGGCACCGAGCAGGTCCTGCTCAACGTCGTCGGCGAGCGCATCCTCGGCCTGCCCAGGGACTAGTTCGAGCACGTGACCGACCCCCTCCGGATTAAGGACTGACCCCCGTGGACTTCACCCGTACCGAGACCCAGGCCGCCGTCGCCGAGGCGGTGGCCGGCGCACTGTCGACGGCCGCCCCGGCCGAGGAACTGCTCACCGCGCTACCCAGCCGGGGCGTGGACGACGCCGGCTTCGACGAGCGGCTGTGGGCGGCGTTCGCCGAATCGGGACTGCTCTCCCTGGGCCTGCCCTCCGCCCTCGGCGGGGACGACCTCACGCCCGCCGACATCGCGGTGGTGCTCGAGGAGGTCGGCCGCGCCGGAGTGGTGATCCCCGTCCTGGAGACGCTGGGCTTCGGCGTGGCGCCGATCGTCGCGCTGGGCACCCCCGACCAGCAGGCCCGGCTCCTCGAGGGCATCGAGGACGGCCGCATCCTCACCGCCGCCGTCGCCGAGCCCGGACGCCCACTGCCGCTCGAGCCCACCGTGCGACTCGACGGTGGGAAGCTCACCGGGACCGCCACGTCGGTGCGGTATGCGGCCCAGGCCCGTTCGGTACTCGTGCCGGTGTCCACGTCCGAGGGCGCCGCACTCGTCGTCGTCGCCCCCGACGCCCCGGGCGTCACCCTGACGCCCACCCTCGGCTCCCTGGGGGTGCCCGAGTACGCGATGCGGTTCGAGGCCACCGGGGTCGACGACGACGACGTCCTGCGCGGCTCGGGATCGGAGCCCGTCCTCGAGGTGTTCCGACGTCTCGTCCTGTCCGCCTGTATCGCGCACGGGGACGGTCTCGTCGGCGGCGCGCTGGACATGACCGCCGGCTACCTCAAGGAGCGCCAGCAGTTCGGCAAGGCGCTGGGGTCGTTCCAGGCGGTCCAACAGGAGCTCGCGGACGTGTACATCGTCTCGCAGACGCTCCACGTGATCGCGCAGTC
The DNA here is from genome assembly GCF_024519835.1 of Dietzia sp. Die43. Taxonomy (NCBI): domain Bacteria; kingdom Bacillati; phylum Actinomycetota; class Actinomycetes; order Mycobacteriales; family Dietziaceae; genus Dietzia; species Dietzia sp. Die43. The sequence goes on from NZ_JALJRF010000004.1 coordinate 77,883, forward strand.
CGTGTCCTGGCGGATCTCGGAGGGCCTGGCCGGGTCCGGGGACCGCTACGAGTCCGACCCGACGATCGGCGCCTACTGGCTGGCGGCCGAGGGCCCGCGGGCCGTCCAGATCCTGCACCACCTGCACGGCGGGGTGGGCGTGGACGTCACCTACCCGATGTTCCGGTACTCCTCGGCGGTCAAGGACCTGGCACGGTTCGTCGGCGGCCCGCAGCTGCACCTCGACGCGCTCGGTGCCGCGGTCGCCGCGGACCCGGTCGACAGTATCGAGACAGGCGGTGTGGCCCCCGCCGCCACCGATGCGGCTGCCGCGGGGGACGGCGCGTTCATCGACCTCACGCCCGAACAGCGCGCACTGCAGGCCGAGCTGCGCGAGTACTTCTCGACGCTCATCTCGCCGGAGGAGGCGGCGGATATCGCCACCACCCGCCACGGCGACACGTACGCCGAGATCATCAAGCGCATGGGCCGCGACGGCTGGCTGGGCGTGGGCTGGCCCGCCGAGTACGGAGGGAAGGGCTTCGGCCACATCGAGCAGCAGATCTTCACCAACGAGGCCACGCGCGCGGACGTGCCGCTGCCGTCGGTTACGCTGCAGACCGTGGGTCCGACCCTGCAGAAGTACGGCAGCGAGGCGCAGAAGGCGAAGTTCCTCCCCGGCATCCTCGACGGGTCGATCCACTTCGCGATCGGCTACTCCGAGCCCGACGCCGGCACCGACCTGGCCGCCCTGCGCACCACCGCCAAGCGCGACGAGGCCACCGGCGACTGGGTCATCAACGGCCAGAAGATGTGGACCACCGGCGGTCACCACGCCGACTACATCTGGTTGGCCGCCCGCACCGGGACCCCGGACTCGCGGCACCGCGGCCTGACGATCTTCATCGTCGACACCACCGACCCGGGCTTCTCGTTCACCCCGATCATCACCTGCGACGGTGCCCACCACGTCAACGCCACCTACTACTCCGACGTGCGCGTCCCGGCGGACATGGTGGTCGGCGAGGTCGACGGCGGCTGGAAGATGCTCACCACCCAGCTCAACCACGAGCGCGTCATGCTCGCGCCGTCCGGGCGTCCGGGCGGGTACTACGACGAGCTGGCCGCCTGGGCCCGCGGCACGGGCCCGGACGGGGTCCGCCACCTGGACCGGCCCGAGGTGCGGCGCGGACTCGCGGAGATCCTCGCGATCGTCCGGCTCAACGAGCTGCTCAACTGGAAGGTCTCCTCGATGGGCGAGAACCCGTCGATGGGGGACTCCGCCGCCTCGAAGGTGTTCTCCACGGAGGAGATCCAGCACGTCGGCCGAATCGTCGAGGAACTGCTCGGCCGTTTCGGCGACCCCACCGATCCCGACACCGCGGCGCTGCAGCGCTGGTTCGACATGATGAACAAGCGCAACGTGGTGATCACCTTCGGCGGCGGTGTCAACGAGGTCATGCGGGAATTGACCTGCATGGGTGGCCTCGGCATGCCCCGCACCGCCCGCTAGAGACCATCCCCCTGATCCACCGAGAAGGTACCCATGAGTGACGAGCAGGCCGCCCGTATCCTCGCCGCAGCCGAGGAGGTCCGCGCCGCCGGCGGGAGCGCCCGCCGTGCGGGCCGCGACCCGATCAACACGCCGATGATCCGGAACTGGACCGAGGCGATCGGTGACACCAACCCCATCTACTCCTCCGAGGAGGCCGCACGCGCGGCCGGACACGGCGGACCGGTCGCACCGCCGGCCATGGCGCAGGTGTGGACCATGCGCGGGCTCGGGAAGACCCGTGAGGCCGACGACCCGCTGGGTCGGATGACCGACCTCCTCGACGCCGAGGGCTTCACCTCGGTCGTCGCGACCAACTGCGACTCCACCTACCACCGGTACACCCGCCCGGGCGAGGAGGTGACCATCGAGTCCGTCCTGGTGGACGTGGTCGGCCCCAAGACCACGGGCCTGGGGGAGGGCTGGTTCTTCACCACCCGTAACTACTGGCGCGTCGGTGACGAGGTCGTCGCGGAGATGGACTTCCGCATCCTCAAGTTCCGCCCCGCGGCGAAGCCCGCCGAGCCCGAGCCGGCGCCCGCCGACCAGATCGTGGCCAGCTCCGGCTCGGCCACCGACGACCTGGTGGTGGGCAAGGTCCTGCGCCCGTCGGTCTCGCACGACACGCAGTTCTTCTGGGACGGCGTCGCCGCCCACGAGCTGCGCATCCAGACCCGCGAGGACGGCTCGCTGCAGCACCCGCCCGTCCCGGCGCTGTGGAAGGACAGGTCCGAGCAGACCGACTACGTGGTCTCCTCGGGCCGCGGCACCGTGTACAGCTTCGTGGTCCATCACGCCCCGCGCGTGCCGGGCCGCACCAGGTTCCCGTTCGTCATCGCGCTGGTGGAGCTGGAGGAGGGAGTGCGCATGCTCGGCGAGCTGCGCGACATCGAGCCGGCGGAGGTCCGGATCGGCATGGAGGTCGAGGTGGAGTTCCTCGACATGCCCGGCGACTCCTCCGCCGACGCCGCGTTCGGCACCGAGCCGTGGACGCTGTACGCCTGGCGCCCGGCCGGCGCACGCCCTGTCGACCGTCAGGAATCCGCGGGGTCACCCGCAAGGACCGAAGGGGCCGTCAAGTGAGCGAGAACCGTACCGTCTGTCCGGCCACCCCGCCCGCCGTGGCGGTGGGGGACCGGCTCCCCGAGCTGACCATCGAGGGCACACCGACGTTCATCGTGGCGTCCGCCCTGGCGACGCGGGACTTCCAGGACGTCCACCACGACCGCGACCTGGCCCATCAGAAGGGCTCGAAGGACATCTTCGTCAACATCCTCACCGACACCGGTCTGGTGCAGCGGTTCGTCACCGATTGGGCGGGCCAGCGCGCCCGCATCACGTCCATCAAGCTGCGCCTGGGCGTGCCCTGGTACGCCTACGACTCCCTCACCCTCACCGGCGAGGTGACCGGGGTCGACGACGACGGGCTGGTCACGCTGAAGATCGTCGGCACCGACTCGCTGGGCGCGCACGTCACCTCCACGGCCACCCTCTACATGAACGGAGACCCGGCCTGATGAGCTCTCTCTCAGACAAGGCGGCGATCGTCGGCATCGGCGCCACCGACTTCTCCAAGGACTCCGGCCGCTCCGAGCTGCGGCTGGCCGCCGAGGCCGTGCAGGCGGCCGTCGCCGACGCCGGGCTGCAGCCCTCGGACGTCGACGGCCTGGTGTCGTTCACAATGGACACCAACACCGAGATCGCGGTGGCCCGGGCCGCCGGGATCGGCAGCCTGAACTTCTTCTCCCGCATCCACTACGGCGGCGGCGCGGCGTGCGCGACCGTGCAGCAGGCCGCGATGGCCGTGGCGACCGGCGTGGCCGAGGTCGTGGTCTGCTACCGCGCGTTCAACGAGCGCTCCGGGATGCGCTTCGGCCAGGTCAACTCGGCGCTGGTGCAGCAGGTCAACTCCTCCGGCACGGACAACGCCTTCTCCTACCCGCACGGCCTGTCCACCCCGGCCGGTTTCGTGGCCATGGTCGCGCAGCGCTACATGCACGAGTACGGCGCCACGAGCGAGGACTTCGGCCGGGTCGCGGTGGTCGACCGCAAGCACGCCGCGGCCAATCCCGCCGCGTTCTTCCACGGCAAGCCGATCACGTTGGCCGACCACCAGAACTCGCGCTACATCGCCGAGCCGCTGCACCTGCTGGACTGCTGCCAGGAGTCCGACGGCGGTCAGGCGATCGTGGTGACCACGCCCGAGCGGGCCCGCGACCTGCCGCACACGCCGGTGTCGATCGCGGCGGCGGCGTCCGGGTCCGGGCCGGACCAGTACATCATGACCTCGTACTACCGCCCCGAGCTCGCGGGACTGCCGGAGATGGGCATCGTCGGTGACCAGCTGTGGGCGCAGTCCGGCCTGCGCCCCGACGACATGGACATGGCCGTCCTCTACGACCACTTCACCCCGTACGTCCTCATGCAGCTCGAGGAGCTGGGCTTCTGCGGTCGCGGTGAGGCCAAGGACTTCGTCCGCGAGCCCGGCGCGCTCGAGGTGGGCGGACGGCTGCCGCTCAACACGCACGGCGGCCAGCTCGGGGAGGCCTACATCCACGGGATGAACGGCATCGCCGAGGGCGTCCGTCAGCTCCGCGGTGACTCGGTCAACCAGGTCCCCGGCGCCGAGAAGCTCGTCGTCACCGCGGGCACCGGCGTGCCCACCTCGGGCCTGGTGCTCACCGTCTGACGGCGGCCTCGGGGCGGGCTGCCGCCCTCGGGCGTGGCCTGCCCGAGTGGCTCAGCCCCGCAGGCAGCCGCGCACGAACGACCCGATGTCCCGCACCGCGATCTTCGCCTCGGGGACGAGGGGGTGGAAGACCTGGAACACGTGGAACTGGTGGGGCCACAGCTGGAACTCGTGGCGCACCCCGTGCTCGGCGAATTTCTCGGCCATCGCCTCGATGCCCCCGCTGAAGATCTCCTCGCCGCCGCACTGGATGAGGAACGGCGGCCACTCGGGCGAGGGCTCGTAGTTGATCGGGGAGATCGCCGGATCGTCCGTGTCCACGCCCGGCGCGTACTGGCGACGACACAGTTCGGCCAGCCCCAGCGCGAGGAACGGGTCCTTGCGCGCCCGGTCCCGCGCGGTCATGTCGGTGAAGTCCAGGTCGACCCACGGGGAGAGCAGGACGACGCCGGCGGGCATCGCCGCCCCGGTCCGCTCGAGGTGGGCGACCAGCTGCATCGCCAGATTGCCCCCTGCGGAATCTCCGGCGACCACGATGTTCTCGGCCGGGAAGCCCATCTCCAGCAGCCACTCCCACCCGGCGATCGTGTCCTCGGTGGCCGCCGGGTGCGGGTGCTCCGGGGCGAGGCGGTAGTCCGGCAGGAACACGGGCACCCCGGTCTCGCTGGCGATCCTCGACGCCAGGGCCTTGTGCGACCACGGCGATCCGAACGTGAAACCACCCCCGTGGATGTGGTAGATGACCTTGTCCGAGTCGAAGAAGCGTTTGCGGCCCACCCAGAGGCCGGGCACGGGCCCGTCCCCGGACCAGTCGTTGGTGCTCTCCAGGGCGGCCGCCCGCCCGGCGCCGGAGGTCAGCGCACGCAGGCGGCCGAGCGAGACGTCCGTCGCGGGCATCCTGTCCAGCGCCGGACGGACGAACATCCGCAGCCCTCCCGCGAGCCCGCGGGACCGCAGAGTGCCCTGCTCGGACGGGCCGTGCAGGGTCGGGCCGCTCCGCCGCGAGGGCCGGTCGGCCTCCCGCGCCGACGAGCGACGACCATCCTGCGGCACGTCACCCGACCCCGTCGAACGCGGCAGCCGGAGACCGCCGTCGTACGGCGGGCCGGGATTTCTGGACCGTGATCCGCTCATGTTCGCAATGTAGGCCCTCCCCGGCCCCACCGCTGCAGCGACCTGCCGGTGCGGCCGCCTATAGTGAATAGAACCTGTTCCAGCAATCTGAAATCAGCGCAGGTCAGACCCGCGTCTGGACACGAGAACAAGTTCAGGTCACAATGTGAGAGACGACACAGTTAGCCCCCCGCGTGCAAAGGACCCGCCCGATGACTGATGCAGCAGCCGACCAGTCCACCGATCCCCTCGCCGGGACCAATCCGGAGATGAACGAGGCCGCCGTCTTCGAGGCCGTGGCCGACAAGATCCCGGACAACCTCCTGCTCACGATGGACGGGGTCGACTACACCTACCGTCAGATCGACGAGCTCGCCAACCGGATGGGTCATCTCCTCAAGGCCCACGGTGCGGAGCCGCAGAGCCATATCGCGCTGTACATGAAGAACAGCGCCGAGCACATGGCGGCCATCGTCGCGGCCATGAAGATCCGGGTGGCCGGGATCAACGTCAACTACCGCTACACCCCGGCCGAGCTGGTCTACCTGTTCAACGACTCGCAGTCGGTCGCCGTCCTGGTCGACGCGGAGTTCGCGGAGACCATGGCCGCCGCCGTGCCCAAGCTCGAGACCGCCCGCACGGTCCTCGTCGTGGGTGGCGTCCCGCAGGTCCTCGCCGACGCCTGCGCCGAGAACGGCCTGACGGTCGTCGACGTGGACGCCGAGCTGCCGGGACAGTCCGCGGAGCGCGACTTCGATCCCGTGCGCGGCGACGACCACTGGATCGTCTACACGGGCGGCACCACCGGGTTCCCCAAGGGCGTCCAGTGGCACATGTCGGACTACTACTACGCGTGCCTGTCCGGCGGTAACCCGTACGGCGACAAGCGGCACAGCCCGCAGGAGGTCGCGGACAACGTCTCGCCCGAGGGCGGTTTCAAGATCGTCATCTCGGCCCCGCTCATGCACGGCGCCGGCCTGTTCACCCTGCTGACCTTCGTCAACCTGGGCGGCCACCTGGTCATGTTCCGCGACTTCGACGCCGAGGTGATCGTCGACGCGACCGCCGAGTACAAGGCCCAGCTGCTGATGTTCGTCGGCGACGGCATGGCGGTCCCGATCACCGACGCCCTGCTCGCGGCCAAGGAGACCAAGGACTTCAGCGCCATGTTCATGGTCGCGTCCGGCGGCGGCATCTGGTCCAAGACCTCCCGCGACCGGCTGATCGAGGCGTTCCCGAACGTCATCATCCGCGACAACTTCGGCGCGTCCGAGACCGGCAACGACGGCGAGATGAACCTCAACGAGCAGGGTGAGATGCTCCTGGCCCCCACCCCGCGCCTCGGGGTGATCGACGAGTCGAACCGTCCGATCACGCCCGGGTCGGACGAGGTCGGGTACATCGTCCGACGCGGCCACGTCCCCCTCGGCTACTGGAACGATCCGGAGAAGACCGCCAAGACCTTCCCGGAGGTCGGTGGACAGCGGGTGGCGGTGCTCGGTGACATGGGCCAGATCCGCGAGGACGGGACCATCGTCTTCCTGGGCCGCGGCTCGGGTTGCATCAACACCGGTGGCGAGAAGGTGTTCCCGGAGGAGGTCGAACAGGCGCTCAAGGCGCACCCGGCCGTCCACGACGCGCTGGTCGCCGGTGCTCCCGACGAGCGGTACGGACAGAAGGTCGCCGCGGTGGTGTCGTTCCGCGAGGGCATGTCGGCCGAGCAGGAGGAGCTCTCGGCGTTCCTGCGCGAGTCCCTGGCGAACTACAAGGTCCCCAAGGTGATCGTCGACGTCCCCGAGATCCGACGCTCGCCCGCGGGCAAGGCCGACTACAAGTGGGCCAAGGAGCGGATCTCGAGCAACTGACGCCTCACGGTGTCGCCCCTGTCGCCCACCCGCCCGACCGGCCGGGTGGGCGACAGTCGTGTCAGTCCGCGGTGAGGATGCGCCGCACCGCGCCCATCGGCACCGCGACCCAGCCGGGTCGGTTCCGCATCTCGTAGACGACCTCGTACAGCGCCTTGTCGAGCGTGTAGGCCCGTAGCAGCGCACCGGTCTCGCGCGGGTCGGAGTCACTGACCGCGGCGTACCCCGCGCAGAATGCGTCGACGTTGCGGTCGCGCCACTCGCGGGCCCGGAACCGCAGCTGCCGGTCCTCCACACCGACCAGGGTGTGCTGTGCCGCGTAGTCGAGACTGCGCAGGATGCCGGCCACGTCGCGGGCGGGGGCGTCGGCCACCCGTCGCTCGGCGAGGGGCGCGGCCGGCTCGCCCTCGAAGTCGATGACGATCCACCGGTCCGGGACCCGCAGCGTCTGGCCGAGGTGCAGGTCGCCGTGGATGCGGTGCACCCGCACCGGGCCGGATCCCGCCACCTCGTCGAAGACCGCCCGGGCCGCGTCGGCGAATTCCGCCAGCTCCGGCACCTCCGCCACCGCGGCATCCAGGCGGGCCCGCATCGACGCCACCAGATCGGTGCCGTCCCGGGTGCTCACCCCGGTCGCCGCCGCCAGGTCCTCGTGCACCTGCGCGACGGCGGCGCCCAGCCGGAAGCTCTCGTCGGCGAAGTCGGTGCCGACCTCCTCGGCGAGCAGGTCGGCCTCGGCGAACAGGTCGCGCACGCTCGCCGTGGCCATCGCCCACCCGTCCGCCGCCCCGGCCATGAACTCCTGGGCCATGGCGAGCGTGGTGGGCCCGGCCCCGGTGTCGCCGGCGGCGGTGTCGTCGTCGTCCAACTCCACCCATCCCCGCAGCGCCGCCACCGCCGGGCACTCCCGGTCGGCCAGCGCGGCGTGCAGCTCCACGTCGGGGTTCACGCCCGGCTGGACCAGCCGGAACACCTTGACCATGAGGTCGTCGCCGTACACCAGCGACGAGTTGGACTGCTCACCCTCCAGCAGCCGCCCCCACGTGGGCTCGGGAAGCGTGGCGCCGGGGACCAGTCGGAACCGCAGCCCGCCGACCTCGTCCTGCCCGGCCAGGTGGCGGAGCAGGGACTCGGTGCCGCGGGGGTCGCGCAGTCCGTCGTAGATCACGGGGGAGGCGCCCTCCGGGGTCAACGGGAACGCCCGTCGGTCACCCGGCAACTCGGCCGCGGTCGCGATCGGCACCTGGTAGCGCTGGGGCCGACCGTCCACCTCGAGATCCACCAGCAGGTGCTCGACCAGGACCTCGGGATCGTCCAGGAACACCTCGCGCCGGGTGATCCGCACTCCGGTGAGTTCCAGCCCCTTGCCGGCGAACCACCGCTGTTCGGGCAGCCAGTCGGTGAGCAGTCGGGCGATCGTGTCGTCGTCGACGGCGGGGATCGACGTCCCTGGTCCGGTCATCGCGGTCCCTCCTCCGGGCTGCGCAGTTCGAGCCAGTAGAAGCCGTATCCGGGCAGCGTGAGCTGGTACGGGTCGGCGTCGATCTCCGGGAACGGCACCCCGCCGGTGAGCTCGACGGGCTGACGACCAGCGTGCTCCGCCAGGTCCAGGCGCACCGCCTGCGGGAAGCGCGACAGGTTGTTGACGCACAGGATCACGTCGGCCCCGGCGCTCTCGGAGCCGTGCGTGCGCAGGTAGGACAGGATCGACGGATTGGACCCGCCGAGGTCGGTGAACTCGCCCAGCCCGAACGCCGGGTGGCTCTTGCGGACGTGGATCATGCGCCGCGTCCAGTGCAGCAGGCTGGCGGTGGAGTTCATCTGCGCCTCCACGTTGACGCCCTGGTAGCCGTACTGCGGGTCCATGATCGCCGGCAGGTACAGCCTGCCCGGGTCGCAGCGGGAGAAGCCGGCGTTGCGGTCGGGGCTCCACTGCATCGGGGTGCGGACGGCGTCACGGTCGCCGAGCCAGATGTTGTCGCCCATGCCGATCTCGTCGCCGTAGTACAGCATCGGCGACCCGGGCAGACTCAACAGCAGCGCGGTGAACAGCTCGAGCTGGTTGGTGTCGCCGTCGAGAAGCGGGGCCAGGCGCCGGCGGATGCCGATGTTCGCCTTCATCCGCGGGTCCTTGGCGTACTCGGCGTACATGTAGTCGCGTTCCTCGTCGGTGACCATCTCGAGCGTCAGCTCGTCGTGGTTGCGCAGGAAGATCGCCCACTGCGCCGACGACGGGATGTCCGGGGTGTGGGCGAGGATCTCGGTGACGGGGAACCGGGACTGCCGCCGCACCGCCATGAAGATGCGCGGCATCAGCGGGAAGTGGAACGCCATGTGGCACTCGTCGCCCACCTCGGACTCGCCGAAGTAGTCCACCACGTCCTCGGGCCACTGGTTGGCCTCGGCCAGCAGCACGCGCCCGGGGAACTCCTCCTCGACCACGGCCCGGCACTTGCGCAGGAACTCGTGGGTCTCGGGCAGGTTCTCGCAGTTGGTGCCGTCGCGCTCGAACAGGTACGGCACGGCGTCCAGGCGGAACCCGTCGATCCCCAGGTCCAGCCAGAAGCGCAGGACGTCGATCATCGCCTCCTGGACCTTGGGGTTGTCGTAGTTGAGGTCGGGCTGGTGGGAGAAGAAGCGGTGCCAGTAGAACTGTCCGCGCACCGGGTCGTAGGTCCAGTTGGACGACTCGGTGTCGACGAAGATGATGCGCGCCTCCGGGTACCGGGCGTCATCGTCCGACCAGACGTAGAAGTCGCCGTACGGGCCCGTCGGGTCCGCTCGGGACTCCTGGAACCACGCGTGGGTGTCGGAGGTGTGGTTCATGACCAGGTCGGTGATCACCCGGATACCCCGGCTGTGCGCCTGCTCGAGGAGCTCCACGAAGTCCTCGACGGTGCCGAACTCCGGCAGCACGGTGCGGAAGTCGCGGATGTCGTACCCGCCGTCGCGCAGCGGCGAGTCGTAGAACGGCGGCAGCCACAGGCAGTCCACGCCGAGCCATTCGAGGTAGTCGAGCTTCTCGATGAGCCCGCGCAGGTCGCCGGTGCCGTTGCCGTCGGAATCGTAGAAAGCCCGCACCAGGACCTCGTAGAACACCGCGGACTTGTACCAGTCGTGGTTGATCTCGAGTTCGGTGGCGTGACGGTAGTCGTCCGCGCTGGGCTCGACGACGTGCCCGTCGTCGGTGAGCTCCGGATCGGCCGCACGGGGATCGGCGGGGTGTGACTCGGACTGAAGGCTGGGCTTCGGTGCCATGGGGGCGAGCCTACGGCCCCGTACGATCCGTTGCATGCGGAAAATCGACCCGGCGCGGTGGTATCGGGGCCGGCACGGTCGGCGCGCCCGTGCGCTCGCGGTGCGGCTCGACGGCGACGACGACGAGGTGGTCATCCGCCCCTGGGAGCTACGGCTACCCCGGTCGGTCGTCTACGCGGCGGCCCGGTCCAGGGGCCTGGAACCGGTGGGGGGCACGCGGGCACTCGTGCAGCGGGGCCCCTGGCTGGACCCGATGCGGTTCACCCGTGTGGCGGTGCGGCGGTGAGCCCCGGCTGGGTGCTCACGCTCGTGGCGCTCCTCCCGCTCGTCGCGTCGGGGATCGCGGCCTGTGTGGTCGCGGTGCGCCGGTGGCTGCGTCGCCGGGGGGACGAACCCACGCGCCGACTGCGACTGGCCCGGATGCTGGGGACCGCCGACCTCGTCATCGTCCCCACCTCCGACGTCGACCTGCCCGAGCACACCGTCCTGGAGGTCGCCTCCGACGCGCGGATGCGGCTGGTGGGCTACGAACGCACCGATACGCCGATGCGTCGCCGGGTCGGGGTGTTCGTGCGGATCGGGAGCGAGCTCGACGTGGTGATCCGGGGTGACCGGGCCCCCCGGTAGCGTTGCGCGCATGCGCATCGGAATGGCTCTCAACTACAGCGGCGGATTCGCCGAGACGGCCGCGGAGGCCGCCGACCTCGAGCGGGCGGGACTGGACATCGCGTTCGTCCCCGAGGCCTACTCGTTCGACGCGGTCAGCCAGCTCGGCTACCTCGCGGCCAAGACGTCCACCATGGAGCTGGCCTCGGGCATCCTGCAGATCTACACCCGCACGCCCACGCTCACCGCGATGACCGCGGCGGGCCTGGACTACGTCTCCGACGGTCGCTTCACCCTCGGCCTGGGCGCCTCCGGGCCGCAGGTCGTCGAGGGTTTCCACGGCGTGAAGTACGACGCGCCACTCGCCCGCACGCGCGAGATCATCGAGATCTGCCGGAAGGTGTGGCGCCGCGAGAAGGTCGTCCACGACGGAAAGAAGTACCAGATCCCCCTGCCCGCCGATCAGGGCACCGGCCTGGGCAAGCCGCTCAAGCTCATCAACCACCCGGTGCGCGAGGACATCCCGATCATCCTCGCCGCCCTGGGGCCCAAGAACGTCGAGCTCGCGGCCGAGGTCGCGAACGGCTGGCAGCCGCTGTTCTTCCACCCCGAGAAGGCGCACCTGGCCTGGGGCGACGCGCTGGCCCGCGGCCGCGAGAAGCGCGATGCGTCCCTGGGCGAACTCGAGGTCTACGCGGGGCCGGCGCTGGCGATCTGCGAGGAGGACGAGGTCCCCGGCTACCTGGACTTCGTGCGCCCGCACCTGGCCCTCTACATCGGCGGGATGGGCGCCCGCGGCAAGAACTTCTACAACGAGCTCGCCTGCCGCTACGGCTACGAGGCCGAGGCCGCCCGGATCCAGGACCTGTACCTGGACGGCAAGAAGGACGAGGCCGCCGCGGCCGTGCCCGACGAGCTGGTTCGATCGGTCTCTCTCATCGGCCCGGCGGGGTACGTGGCCGAGCGCGTCGAGGCGTTCCGCGAGGCCGGCGCCACCACGCTCACCGTCACCCCGATGGCGCTCGACGCCCCGGGTCGCCTCCGGCTGGTGGAGCAGTTCCGCGAGCTCTGCTGAACCGCTCCACCAGCGCCGGTCAGGCGAGGTCGACCACCACGTTCTTCAGCACGGGGGCGTCGTCGCGCTCCACGACGGTCGCCGCCACGAGCAGTCGCGAGCCCTCCTCCCACACGCGGATGCGCATGGTCTCGCCGGGGAAGAAGATGCCGCCGAAGGTCACGCCGTAACCGCCGACGCGGGCGACGTCGCCGCCGAGCACCTGATCCACGACCGCCCGCAGGACCAGGCCGTACGAGCACAGTCCGTGGAGGATCGGGCGCGGGAACCCGGCCGCCTCGGCGAACGCGGGATCGGAGTGCAGCGGGTTGCGGTCGCCGCAGAGGCGGTAGAACAGCGCCTGCTGGGGGAGCGTGGCCACCTCGATGGTGTGGTCGGCCTCCCGCTCGGGGTACTCGACCTTCTCGGAGGTCCCGCGATCGCCGCCGAAGCCCCCCTCACCGCGGGCGAAGATGCCCGAGCGCGAGGTCCACAGCTTCTCACCGTCGGCGGAGACCGTCTCGGACTCCTGGATGATCACCGCGGCCGAGCCCTTGTCCTGGATCTCGGCGATCTTCGTGGTGGTGGTGGCGGTGCCGGAGGCGGGGATCGGCCGGTGCAGCGTGACGGACTGGCTGCCGTGGACGACCTTGGCCAGGTCGATCTCGACGCCCGGGAAGGACACCCGGGGCGCCTCGGTGACGTTCATCGTCGCTGCGACGGTGGCGAACGACGGCAGCACCTTGGGCGCCGTGTCGTGGACGTACTCGAGACCGGTGGTGTCCATCGGGTCGGCGGCGGCGCCCACCGACAGGGCGTAGAGCGCCACGTCGGAGGCGGTCCAGGAGAACTCCTGCGAGGGCAACTGCGCCCCGAGGGCCTTGTCGAGGTCGATCGGCACGTCAGACTCCCGTCTTCGCGGTGGTGGTGGGGGTGGCGGCCAGCATGTTCTCCACGGCGAGGTAGCCGAAGACCATCGCGGGGCCGATGGTGGCGCCCGGGCCGGCGTAGGTGTGACCCATGACCGGCGAGGAGGCGTTGCCCGCGGCGTAGAGTCCCTCGATCACGGAGCCGTCCTCACGCAGGACCCGACCGTGGACATCGGTGTTCGCGCCGCCCTTGGTGCCGAGGTCGCCGGGCACCATCTTGGCGGCGTAGAACGGCGCCTTGCGGACCGGGCCGAGGCTCGGGTTGGGCTTGTTGGTCGGGTCGCCGTAGTAGTGGTCGTACCCCGACTCGCCGCGGTTGAAGTCCTCGTCGACGCCCTTGGCGGCGAAGCCGTTGAACTTCTCGGTGGTCCGCTCCAGCGCCTCCGCCGGCACGCCGATGAGATCGGCGAGCTCGGCGAGGGTGTCCGCCTTGTGGAAGTTCTCGGTCTCGAGCCACTTCTTGGGCAGCGGTTGCTTGGCCTGCAGGCCGGCGAAGAGGTACCGGTTCTTGTACTCCTGGTCGAAGATGATCCAGGCCGGGACGTTCTCGCCGGGGGTCCCCTCCTGCCCGGCGGGTGCCTGTCCGAACTCGCCGCCGTACATCTTGTGGCCGGCCTCGACGTAGGGCAGCGACTCGTTCATGAACCGCTCGCCGCGGGAGTTGACCATGAAGGAACACGGCAGCGACCGCTCGGCCAGTGCGAACCAGGGGCCGCGCGGCAGCAGGATCGACGGACCCCACCAGGAGTCCTCCATGAAGGACAGCGAGGCGCCGGCCTTCTCCATGTACTCGATTCCCTCACCGGTGTTGGCGGCGGCGCCGACGGTCCACGAGGTGGGGATGGGCTGACGCTGGTACTTGTCGCGCATCTCCTGGTTGTGCTCGAAGCCACCGGACCCGATCACCACACCGAGTCGCGCACGGAGGGTCACCTCCTCGTCACCGCGGGTGACGGTGATGCCCACGACGCGCTCCTGGGTGCCCGAGCCCTCGGTCACCAGGCCGGTCATGGGGGTCTCGAGCCACACCGGAACGCCCGCGTCGAGCAGGCCCTTGCGCATCGCGGCGATGAGCGCGCGACCCATCCCCACCGAGTTCTGCCCGCGCGCCTTGGCGAGGAACATCCGGAGGGCGACCCGGATCGAACGCCTGATGCCCTTGGTGTGCGGACGCTGGAGGAGGTTGAGCCAGCGGTAGTCGGACTGCATCACCACCATGTTGACCGGCGCCTTGGCGTAGCCCGGCTCCAGCTTGTCTGCCTCGGACCCGAGCTGGCGGAGGTCGAACGGCTTGGGCTCGACGGACCGGCCGCCGAGACGCCCACCGGGAGCCTCGGGGTAGTAGTCGGAGTAGTCCTTGACCCACTCCAACCGCAGGGGGCTGTTGGCGAGGACGAAGTCCAGGACCTCGGGACCGCGGTCGACGTAGGTGTCGATCTTCTCGGGCTCCACCGCGTCGCCGATGATCGAGCGGAGGTACGTGCGGGCCGCCTCCGGGGTGTCCAGGACGCCGTCGCGTCGGAGCACGGAGTTGTTAGGGATCCACACGCCGCCGCCGGAGCGCGCGGTGGAGCCTCCGTAGTGCGGGGCCTTCTCTACGAGGACCACGCTGAGGCCCTTCTTTGCTGCAGCGAGGGCGGCCGTCATGCCTGCTCCACCGCTGCCGACGACGACGACGTCGAATTCCTGGTCTGCCATGTAGAACACGTTATAGAACTGAGCGCCGTGGCGCCAGACGGCCCAGGTAGCATCCCCCTCATGCTCAACGAGGAGACCCGCGCCACACTTGCCCAGCGACTCTGGGACGCCGAGTCGGATGTCGCGCCGATCGCGCCGCTGACCGACGACCATCCTGACATGACCCCGGACGACGCCTTCGAGATCCAGCTGGTCAACATCCGCCGCAGGCTCGATGCCGGCGCGGTGGTGACCGGCCACAAGGTGGGCCTGGCGTCCAAGGCGATGCAGGAGATGATGGGCGTCGACGAGCCCGACTACGGGCATCTGCTCGACACGATGGAATACCCCGAGGGCACCGCGATCGAGGCGGCCCGGTTCTGCTTCCCGCGGGTCGAGGTGGAGGTCGGCTTCATCCTGGGCGCCGACATCCCGCCGGAGGGATGTTCCCAGGAGGAGGCCGCCGCGGCGATCGAGTGGGTCGTCCCCTCGATCGAGTTGATCGACTCCCGCATCCGGGACTGGAAGATCACGCTGCCCGACACGATCGCGGACAACGCCTCGTCGTGTGGCTACGTGGTGGGCGAGCAGCGGGTCCGGCTCGCGGACATCGACGTCGCGGCGATCGACGCGACCCTCTACAAGAACGGCGAGTTCCTCGCGTCCGGGCGTTCCGACGCGGTGCTCGGTAACCCGCTCAACTCGGTCGGGTGGCTCGCGTCGACGGTCGCCAAGTTCGGTGTCCGTCTGCGCAAGGGCGACGTGATCCTGCCGGGCACCGCGATCCGCGCGATGGACGCCGCCCCGGGCGACAGCTTCCGCGCCGAGTTCGCCGGGCTGGGCGACGTCACCATGGACTTCCGCTAACCGTCCGCGGCCAGCGCGCGACCGGCCGCCGCGGCGACGCGGGTGACCAGCGGCTCGAGCCGGGCCAGCGCGCTCTCGTCCGCCGCGCTGGCGGACAACGCGGCGACGGCCCGTGTTCCGCCTGCGCGCTCCTCGTCGTCGTCGTCGAACACCGGCGCCGCCACGCAGTACAGGCCGGGCGTGAGCTCGGCGCGGTCGATCGCGCGTCTCCTCCGTCGTATCTCGGCGAGCTCCACCGCCAGGGCGTCGGGGGAGGTCACAGTGGTGTCCGTCCACTCGACCAACGGCCCCTGCGCCACGCGCTCGGCCGCTGCCTCGTCGAACGCCAGCATCGCCTTTCCCACCCCTGTGCAGTACGCCGGCAGGCCGCCGCCGATCCTCGACGGCGACGGGATCGGCCGCGGCCCGTGCAACTTGTTGAGGTAGACCACCTCGTCGCCGTGCAGGGTGGCCAGGTGAACGGTCGCGCGCGTGGCCTCGAAGAGGTGCGCGAGGAACGGTGTGAGCACCCGGCGGATCCGCTCGTACGCCGGCGAGACCGGGATCGGGTCCAGCTCGTGCACCAACGGCCCCAGCCGGTAGCGCTGCCCGATCCTCGTCACCGCGTCGTTGCGCTCGAGCGCGACCAGGAGCCGCAGCGTCGTGGATTTGGCCAGCCCGGTCTCGCGCGCGATCTCACTGAGCGTCATCCCTATCCCGCCCGCCGTCACGCGTAGCACCTCGAAGGCGCGGTCGACGGGAGAGGAGGGGGTCTCGGTCATGCGGTGAGTGTAGCGCGCGGGTCGGACACCGGAGGCCGGGCGGATCGAACGCTTGCGCTAACGCCTGCCGGGTCATAATATCGAACGCAAGTTCTATATCGAGCACGCCGGAGGTGGGGGAATTGTCGACGACGAGGTCACTGTTCGCGGTTCCGGAATCCCTGGGCGGGCTCGACTCGACGGCGGTGAGCGAGGCGGCACGGGCCGCGACCCTGGCGCAGAACCGGGCAGGTGCCACCAGGCTGGAGGCGGCAGCGGCCCTGGTCGAGCAGATGTCCCGGGCGGACGAGGTCGGCACGGGCGTCGACCGCGCCGAAGGGGTCGCCGGGAGCGGTGCTCGTGCACGTCCGGCATACGCACGGTTGGACCCGCAATCCAGGGCTCGTGACCATCTCGTGGCGGCCTGTCAGCTCACGTGCTGGCACGCCGCGCGTCTGGTCACCGCCGGGGTCCAGATCCATTCGCGGCTCGCGCGACTGCGGGCCTCGGTGGAGCGCGGGGTCGTTCCCGAACAGCTCGCCATCGACATCGCCTGCAAGCTGGCCGAGGTGCCCGACTCGATCATCTCGGACGTGGAGGACGAGGTGGTGGCGGGCATCGTCGACGACCTGGACGGCGGTGACCGGCCGACTCGCAATTCGGTGGACGGCCGGATCGATGAGGCCGTCGGCCGGCTCGACCCGGAGGGCGCCGAGGATGCCCGGGCCCGGGCGGCGCTCACGCGTACGGTCCGGTTCCGGTCGGGCCGGGACGGGATGGCCTCGATGTGGGCGAAGCTGCCTCTGGCCGATGCGGAGTTGCTGCGGGGACGTATCGAGACCGACGCCCGCGCTGCCTCCGGAGACGGGGTGCCCGGCACGCTGGATCAGCTGCGTGCCGACGCTCTCGCCTCCCTCGCCGTGCACGCCCCGGCGCCCGCCCCGGCCCCGGCGCCCGCCGACGCCGGCGGGGCGGACTCCGGCCCGGGGGACGACGGATCGATCGAGCTGGGTGAGGTCACCGTGGGTGCGGACATGCCCAGGCCGTCGCTCGGTAACGCCGCCGCAGCCGGCCGGCCGATCCGGGTGAGCGTGATCGCCGCGGCCGCGCAGGGGCTGCCCAACCGCGTGGAGTTCGTGCACGGCGCATACAGCAGTTACTCCTGGTTGTGCCAGCAGTTGCTGGAGGGCGACGACGCACGCGTGCGGTTCGAACTCGTCGACCCCGCCCCCGGCGTGCTCGACTCCCCGGAACACGCCCTGCGCTACCTGATCACCCCCGCGATGGCGGAGCGCATCCGCATGCGCGACGGCACCTGCCGCCACCCGGGGTGTTCGGTTCCCGCGGAGGACTGTGACGTGGACCATGTGATCGCGTTCAACACGAAGGATCCCGAACTCGGCGGGCCGACCACCGAGTGGAACCTCGTCTGCCTGTGTCGGAAACACCACCGGGAGAAGACGTTCGGGACCAACGCCTACAGGCCCGGCCCACTCGGCGAACTGATCATCCTCACCGACACCGGACACCAACACCGCACCAGACCCAAGGGCCCCTTGGCCCGTGCGCGCGACGCCATACGGGAACGCGAGTGGAACGCCTTCGCCGACCGGCTCATCAGCGCAGACGGTCACCTCACGAACCCTCCGGGCGCGGCCCGGGCGCGCGCACGGCCGGCCTGAGTGCCGGCGTGCACCGCCCTGGAGTGCCGCGATTTCACTGAGTGGCACAACCTGTTGTCCCGCGAGCCCGCCCGCGCGACACTTCCGTCATGACAGACAAGACCAAGCTCACCGCCGCGATCGTGGGGTCCGGCAACATCGGCACCGACCTCATGTACAAGCTCGAGCGCAGCGAGTACATCGAGCCCAAATGGATGATCGGCATCGACGCCGAGTCCGAGGGCATGAAGCGCGCCGCCGACCACGGCCTCACCTGCATGGCGGGCGGCGCCGACGAACTGCTCACCTCCATCGAGGCCGGTGGCGAGAAGCCCGACCTGCTGTTTGAGGCCACCAGCGCGTACGTGCACAAGGCCTACGCGCCCAAGTACGAAGAGGCCGGCATCATCGCCATCGACCTCACCCCGGCCGCGGTCGGCCCGATGGTCATCCCGCCGGCGAACCTCCACGAGCACGTCGACGCCCCCAACCACAACATGGTCACCTGCGGCGGCCAGGCCACCATCCCGATGGTCCACGCCGTGTCCTCGGTTGTGCCCGTGGAATACGCCGAGATCGTCGCCTCCGTGTCCTCCGAGTCGGCCGGCCCGGGCACCCGCGCCAACATCGACGAGTTCACCGAGACCACCAAGTTGGCGATCGAGCAGGTCGGCGGCGCCAAGCGCGGCAAGGCCATCATCATCCTCAACCCGGCCGAGCCGCCGATGATCATGCGCGACACGATCTTCTGCGCCATCCCCGAGGATGCGGACCACGACCTCATCACCACCGCCATCCGCACGCGGGAGAAGGAGATCCAGGAGTACGTGCCGGGTTACCGCCTACTCCAGGAGCCGCAGTTCGACCCTCCCACCGAGATCACCGGCGGCATGGCCCGCGTCGCGATCTTCGTCGAGGTCGAGGGCGCCGGAGACTTCCTGCCGCCGTACGCCGGCAACCTCGACATCATGACCGCCGCCGCCACCAAGGTCGGCGAGGACATCGCCAAGACCAAGCTCGGAGTGTGACAGACATGGATACGACCAACCCGCACAACGCCCACGCCCGCGCCTATAGCGCCGAGCTCGACATCCGCATCACCGACTCCTCGCTCCGCGACGGTTCGCACCACAAGCGGCACCAGTTCTCCGTCGAGGACGTTCGCAACGTCGTCGCCGCGCTCGACGGCGCCGGCGTCCCGGTCATCGAGGTCACCCACGGCGACGGCCTCGGCGGCGCCTCCTTCAACTACGGCTTCGCCAAGTCGTACGACCAGGACCTCATCAAGGTCGCGGCCGAGACCGCTAAGCAGGCCAAGATCGCATTCCTCACTCTGCCCGGCCTGGGTATCAAGGACGACATCCTCCAGGCCCGGGACAACGGCGGGTCGATCTGCCGCGTGGCCACCCACTGCACCGAGGCCGACGTCGCGATCCAGCACTTCGGCTACGCCCGCGACCTCGGCCTGGAGACCGTCGGTTTCCTCATGATGAGCCACACCCAGCCGCCGGAGGTGCTCGCGAAGCAGGCCCGGATCATGGCCGACGCCGGCTGCCAGTGCGTCTACATCGTCGACTCGGCGGGGGCGCTCGTCATGGACCAGGTCTCCGACCGCGTCTCGGCTCTCGTCGCCGAGCTCGGTGACGACGCCCAGGTCGGTTTCCACGGCCACGAGAACCTCGACATCGGCGTGGGCAACTCCATCATGGCCATCCGCGCGGGCGCCCAGCAGATCGACGGCTCCACCCGTCGGTTCGGCGCCGGCGCGGGCAACACGCCCGTCGAGGCACTGGTCGGCGTGTGCGACAAGCTCGGCATCACCACCGGCGTCGACTTCTTCAAGATCGCCGACGCCGCGGAGGACGTGGTGCGCCCGCTCATGCCGAGCGAGTGTGTCGTCGACCGCCAGGCCATGATGCTCGGCTACGCCGGCTGCTACTCGTCCTTCATGAAGCACGCCGAGGGCCACGCGCAGCGGTACGACGTGCCGGCCTCGGAGATCCTCCTCCGCGCCGGGGAGCGTCGACTCGTGGGCGGCCAGGAGGACCAGCTCATCGACATCGCGCTGGAGATCCAGAAGGAGCGGGCCAACGCCTGATCCTCCCGGCCTGCAGCCGCGCGCCCCGGATGACCCCCGGAGTGCGCGGCTGCTGGCGGTTCAGGGGGCGGTGTCGCTGCCGTCCGCCCAGGCCACGACCGGGTCGAGGGCCGTCTCGTCGACGAAGTGCAGGGGCTCGCCGGACAACAGCATCCGCGCGGCGGGCGTGTCGGGGGTCCTGCGCAACTGGCGGCGGAGCGCGGCCATGAGGGCGCGGTCGACCCAGTTGAGCCGGGCGGGGTCGAGATCCCCTCGGACGTGGAAGGTGGCGACGGCCCGGCCGGTGGCGGTGATCAGGCGGGCTGAGAGGGAGCCGCGCCCGGGGTCGTCCGCGGGGGAGATCGCGACGACGACGAGGGCGACCCTCCCGGGAGCCGAGCGGATCGCCCGGATGATCCGACGTCGCCCGAGGATCCGGGTCGCGTAGACGGGCGCGAGCAGGATCAGCGGGTCGGCGTCGGATGCGGGGGCGAGGTCGGCGAGCTCGACCGCGGGCGTGCCGAGTCGCCTCCCGAGCGCGGTGGCGTAGCGCCGGGTGGAGCCGTACCTGGAGGTGAAGGCGACGACGGGGCTGGTCACGCCACCGAGTCTGCCAGCCCCGGCTCGATTCCGAGCGGGCTCACTCGGAGTACGACACCTCGACGCGGTCGGTCTTGGGGAGGAGTTGGCAGCTCAGGACGTATCCCTCTTCCACTTCCTCGGGGTCGAGGATCCCGTTGTGCATCATCTCGACCTCGCCGGACTTGAGGATGCAGGCGCACGCCGAGCACTCGCCCTTCCGGCAGGAGAACGGTGCCTTGATCCCCTTGGAGAGCAGGACGTCGAGGAGCGGGGTCTTGCGGGGCCAGGAGACCTCGTGGACCTCGTCGTCGAGTTCGACGATCGCGGTCGCCGGGCCTGCGCCGTCCTCGTCGGCCGACTCGTCGATGACGATCTCGGCGAACGGGTCGCCCTCGATCGAGGAGAACACCTCGGTGTGGATGAGGTGCATGTCGGCGCCCGAGCGGCGGAGCCCGTCCTTGACGGTCTCCATGAACGGCGCCGGACCGCAGATGTAGGAGTGTCGCTTGGTCGCGACGGGCTGGAGCAGGTTGCCGATCATCTCCGCGGTGGGGATGCCGGAGACCGACTCGAGCCAGTGGAGAACGGTGAGGCGGTCCGGGTTCTCCCGCTGGAGCTTCTGCAGCTCGTCCTTGAAGATGACCGACTTCTCGTCGCGGTTCGCATAGACCATGACGATGTGGCCGGTGCCCTGGGCGAGGGCCGACTTGAGGATCGACATCACGGGGGTCACGCCCGAACCCGCGGCCAGGAGGATGAAGTCCTGGTCGAGATTCTTGGGCGTGAAGATGCCGGACGGGGCGAGCACGTGCATGCTCATACCGGCCTCGGCGTTGTCGCACAGCCAGTTGGACCCGTATCCGTCGATCGTGCGCTTGACGGTCACCTTGAGCCGGGCGTCCTCGGTGGGGGAGCTCGACAGGGAGTAGCAGCGCGCGACGGATCCGGTCCGCTCACTGGGGACTCGCAGGGTGAGGAACTGTCCGGGGGTGTACCGGAAGTCGTCCTCGCAGCCGGCGGGGATATCGAAGACGATCGACTTGGCGTCGGCGGTCTCCTCGATCACCTCGGCGATCGTGAGCTCGCGCACGAAGGAGCCGAGCGGGGGAGTTTCGGTCATGGATCGGGAGCCTATCGCTTGGATACGCGCGGACGGGTTTCAGTGCACTGTCCCAGACGACGGCGACCTCCTCCGGGCTGTTCTCGCCTCGGGGAAGTCGCCGGCCGTCGGGGTGTTACTCGGGGACGTAGAGCGGGTTCACCATGTGCTCGTCGTCGGCCGGGTCGACGCCCTCGGCGATGGTCAGCAGACCCTCGGCGTAGGCGTAGCGGATGCTCGCGAGCATCCGGGGGCACGTGTCCTCGCCATCGGGCCGTGCACCACCCTCGCGCCACTCGTTGAGGACGGGGCAGTTGCGGTCGCCGCCCTCCGTCCACTGGATCGAGGTGTGCTTCTCGCTGTTCTTGCGCACGGCCACGCTGGTGCCGCAGCTGCGGCACTCGACGGGCTGGAAGCCGGCCCGCGTGTAGGTCTCGCGATCCAGGTCGGTGTACTCGTGGAGCCGCGCGGCGCGCGCGGGGTCGGTCTCGTCCCAGGTGGGCGCGCGCCGCGAATCGTTCTTCTTGAACATCACTTCTTCGACGGGGCCGCGCCCGCCTCGCCGGCGACCTCGGCCATGCCGGTGTACTGGGTCTGCTCGTCGGAGATCTCCGCCTCGCCGGCCGCTTGCTTGCGCATGTTCTCGGCGACCTCGCTCTCCCAGTACTGGTTGGCCGCGGTGGTGTCGACCTCGAACTCGAAACGCTCCTGCATCTCGGGTTCGACCTGGTCGCGGTCCACGTAGAACTGCTCGTACCAGCGGCGGAGCTGGTAGACGGGGCCGTCCTCCTCGCACAGGAGCGGGTTGGCGATCGAGGACTTGCGCTGCCAGATCCGGACGTCCTGGAGGAAGCCCTCGCCGAAGAAGGTCGCGATCTTCGCGGCCATCTTCGCCGACGTCTCGTCGTCGAAGCCCTGCGGCTTCTTCACCGAGAGCCCGTACATGAGCACGAACGAGTTCTGGTCGATCGGGTAGTGGCAGTTGATGAGGATCGCGTCGGTGACGAAGTCGCCGTACATCTGCTTGAGGGGGTTGATCATGTACGCGGGGCCGAAGTACGAGGCCTCGGACTCCAGGAGGGTGTCGCCGTACTTGCCGCCGGACGGGTCGTGGTCCGGACGACCCTTGGTGTTGAGGTACTGGGTCGCCGTCTGGCCCTCGAAGACGTTCTTGAAGTACGTCGGGAACGCGAAGTGGATGTAGTAGAAGTGGGCCATGTCGACGACGTTGTCGACGATCTCCATGCAATTGGAGCCCTCGATGACGAGGCGGTTCCACTCCCAGTCGGTCCACTCACCGGTGTCGTACTCGGCGATCACCGGGATGGCGTCCTCCTCGAGGGGCGGGTTGCCCTCGTGGTCGTGCCAGACGAAGACCTGGCCGGACTGGACGTTGGTGATCCACGCGCGGGTCTTGGCGCGCAGGGGAACGCGCTTGGCGTAGGGGATGCCCTTGCACTTGCCGTCGCCACCCCAGCGCCAGTCGTGGAACGGGCACGCGATGTTGCCGTCCTTGATCGAGCCGTCGGACAGGTCGCCGCCCAGGTGGCGGCAGTACGCGTCGAGGACCTTGATCTCGCCCTCGTCGTCGGCCCACACCACGAGCTTGGTGCCGAAGGCGTGGATGGAGTGGGGCTTGCCGTCGGAGAACTCCTTGACGGTGCCGATGCAGTGCCAGCCGCGTGCATATCGATCCCGGGCCTTGCCGGTATCGATCTCGCGGACGGCTCCGGGGGCTGAGCCGGGTGCGGTCATGATTCCTCCTGAGGGGCGTGAGCCGGATGAGAACAGGTTATAGAATGGGCGGGCAGGCCACAACCAGGGTGCGTAAGTGCTGGCACAGGGTGCCAGAAGCTCTTGCTCGGCGGCGGTTGCCTGGTGCAAAACTGTAACGTGTTCTAGTCTAGTCCGCATCACTCCCACGAACGCCAGAGAGGTTCACATGAGCGAGTACGCCTCCCACGAGGTCATCGACCGCATCACGGCTCTGCTGCCCGGTTTCGCCGAGCGGGCCCAGGAGACGGAGGACCTGCGCAAGGTCCATCCCCAGAACATCGCGGAACTCGACGAGGCCGGCTTCTTCAAGCTGTGCCAGCCGGCCCAGTGGGGCGGGTACGAGGCGGACATGGAGACCTTCTACACGGCGGTCAAGACCATCGCGACGGCGTGCCCGTCCACCGGGTGGTGCGCGAGCATCCTCGGTATCCACAACTGGCACCTCGCGCTCTTCCCGCAGCAGGCGCAGGAGGACGTGTGGGGCGAGGACCCGACGGTGCGGATCTCGTCCTCGTACGCGCCGATGGGTGCGGCGAAGAAGACCGCCGACGGGCTGCTGCTCAACGGCAAGTGGTCCTGGTCCTCGGGTTCCGACCACGCCGACTGGGTCTTCGTGGGCGGCCCGGTGCTCGACGACAACGGCAAGATGGTCGACTTCTGCACGTTCCTGGTCGAGAAGTCGCAGTACGAGATCCTCGACGTCTGGCACGTCGCCGGGCTCAAGGGCACGGGCTCCAACGACATCCTGGTCAAGGACGCACTCATCCCCGAGCACCGCGTGCTGTCCTTCGGCCTCATGGCGGCCACCAAGAGCCCGGGTCTCGAGGTCAACACCAACCCCATCTACAAGATGCCGTGGGGCACCATCCACCCCACCACCATCTCGACGCCGATCGTCGGCATGGCGTTCGGCTGCTATGACGTTCACCGCGAGCACCAGCGGGAGCGCGTGCGCGCGGCGTTCGGCACCGCGGTCAAGGACGATCCGTTCGCCAAGGTGCGCCTGGCCGAGGCGGCCGGCGACATCGACGCGGCGTGGCTGCAGCTCATGCGCAACGTGCGCGAGGAGCAGGACATCATCACCGCCGGCGGATACCCGGACATGACGATCCGCACGCGCGCCCGCCGCGACCAGGTCCGCGCCACGCAGCGGTCGATCGACGCCATCGGTCTGCTGTTCCAGAACTCCGGGGCCCGCGCCCTGGAGGAGACCTCGCCGATCCAGCGATTCTGGCGGGATGCCAACGCCGGGCGGGTCCACGCCGCCAACGAGGCCACCAAGGCGTACATCATGTATGGACAGAACGAGTTCGGCGAAAAGGTCACCGACTCGATGGTCTGATCCGCCTCACGGATCGAAAGGACTGGCAATTATGGCGATCAGCAATTTCGGGTATGTCCGGGTCTTCGCCACGGACATGGCCGCCTGGCACGAGTACGGCACGAAGGTGCTGGGCTTCGTGGTGGGAGCGGGCGACGATCCGGAGTCGCTCTACTTCCGGATGGACGATCATCCGCACCGGTGGATCATCGTCCCCGGCGAGGAGGACACGCTCTCCGCGGTGGGCTGGGAGTGTGCGAACGAGGGCGAGTTCGAGGACGTCAAGCGGCGCCTCGACGCGGCCGGTGTGCCCTGGGAGGACGCACCTGCCGAGGTGGCGCGCGACCGCAAGGTGCGCGGGCTGATCACCTGTCAGGACCCGGCCGGGTTCACGCTGGAGATCTACCACACCATCGCGCTGCAGCACCGTCGCATCCCGACGCCGTACGGGCACGAGTTCGTCACCGGCGACCAGGGTGCGGGCCACATCGTCCTGTCCACCCCGGACGAGACCGCGGCGCTCGAGTTCTACCGTGACGTCCTGGGGTTCTCGCTGCGTGACTCGATGAGCCTGCCGCCGGAGATCGTGGGCCGACCGGCCGACGGCGAGCCCGCGTGGCTGCGGTTCCTCGGCTGCAACCCGCGGCACCACTCGCTGGCGTTCACCCCGTTCCCCAACCCGACCGGGATCATCCACCTGATGGTCGAGGTCGGTACCGCGGACGACGTGGGGCTGGCGCTGGACCGGGCGACGCGCAAGAAGGTGAGGATGTCGGCCTCGCTCGGCCGGCACGTCAACGACAAGATGCTGAGCTTCTACATGAAGACGCCCGGAGGCTTCGACTGCGAGTACGGCTGTGAGGGCGTGCAGGTCGAGGACGACGAGAAGTGGGTGGCGCGTGAGTCGACGGCCGTGAGCCTGTGGGGCCACGACTTCTCCGTCGGGTTCAAGTAGCCGCCTAGGCTGGGCCTTGCAGACAGTTCACGAGCCGAAAGTCCAGGGAGGACGACCCACATGAGCAGCACCGACGAGAGCCCGGAGGGCCAGTCCTTCAGCAGCCGTGAACTGCGTGACGCACTGGGACAGTTCTGTACGGGGATCACCGTCATCACCGCGATCGAGGACGACAAGCCGGTGGGTTTCGCCTGCCAGTCGTTCTCGGCCCTGTCGCTCGAGCCGCCGTTGGTGCTGTTCTGCCCGATGAAGACCTCGGGTTCGTGGAAGGGGATCGAGAAGGCGGGACGGTTCGTGGTGAACATCCTGTCCGAGGAACAGGAGGACGTCTCCTCGACGTTCGGCCGCCGCGGTGACGACAAGTTCGCGCAGATCGACTGGTCGCCCAGCCCGCTGGGCTCGCCGGTGATCGACGGCGTCATGGCGTGGTTGGACTGCGAGATCGAACAGGTCCTCGACGGCGGCGATCACTGGATCGTGCTGGGGCGGGTCGACAACCTCGGCCCGACCAAGCGCGACATCCGCCCGCTGCTGTTCTACCGCGGTGCCTACCTCAGCATCGAGGAGGACGTGGTCGATCCGACGCCCGAGCAGGAGGAGTTGGAGAACTTCATCACCTCCGCCGACTCCTACACGTGGCTGTGAGCGGGCCGGTGGGCGAGGTCGGGCGGGCCACGGAGCCGCTGGCCAAGGCGTTGGCCGAGGCGGAGGAGATCATCCGCTCGGCGCCGCACGTCCACACCGAGGAGGACGTCGCGGAGGGCCTGGACTACCTGATGGGGACCATCCGGGGGGCCATCGAGACCGGCCAGCACCGCGGGCGCAGTCACCCGCAACTGTTCCAGGCCACGGGCCCGTACACCAAGATGGGCCTGGACAACCCGGACACGCTGTACTTCTACGCCAACCTCACCGACGGCGCCGAGTACGAGATCGAGGGTCGGCGCGGTACCACCGCGGACCTGTCGTTCCAGGTCATGGCCGGGACGTATTCGGCCGACGAGCGCGCCGCGTCGCACGCGGCGTTCGACGACCGTGCGTTGGAGATCGACGCCGACGGCCGGTATCGCTTCCGATTGGGACCGGCGAGGTACGACGACGACGAGGGCGACGCCGGCTACGTGGTGCTCCACCCGGGATCGTCCATGATCGCGGTCCGCGAGGTGTACTCCGACTGGAGCCGTGAGGAGGCCGGGTCGGCGATCATCCGCAGACTCGACACGGTCGGCACCGCACCGGAGCCGGTGACGCTCGCCGGGCAGGAGAAGTTCTACGCCAAGCTCGCCGAGGCGCTCGTCGGGCGGCTGCGGACGTGGCTGGCGTTCCCGGAGTGGTTCTTCGGCGACCAGGCCCGCAACACGCTGAACGAACCGCGGCAGACGCCGGGTGGGCTAACCACGCAGTTCTCGTCCGCGGGCGTCTTCGAGCTCGGTCCGGACGAGGCCATGGTGATCTCTGTGCCCGTCGCCGGGGTGCCCTACCAGGGCTTCCAGCTGGGCAGCATGTGGTACGCCTCGCTGGAGTACGTGCACCACCAGACCAGTCTCACCGCCGACCAGGCGCACGTCACCTCCGACGGACTGATCCATCTGGTGGTCTCCGAGCGCGACCCGGGGCTGGCCAACTGGGTCGAGACGCTGGGCCGCCGCGAGGGCATCATGCAGTTCCGTTGGCAGCGGGTGGGAGATCCCATCACACCGGAGCTGGGCCCCACCGTGAAGGTGGTGCCGTTCGAGCTGCTCGCCGATGAGGTGCCCGGGTACGAGGAGTTGCGGGTGACGCCGGAGCAGTGGCGCGAGCGGATCGCCGCCCGCCAGGACGCGTTCGCCCGGAGGGGGCTCTCATGACCGTCTCGGCCGGAGGCGACACCGACCGTGTGCATGTCGGCACCGTCGAGGACCTGCACGCCAGCGCCTCGCGGACGGTCGGACTCGAGGACTTCGGCGACGGCGAGGACGGGCACCGTGAGGCGCTGGGGATCCTGTTGGACTCCCTGCACTCCGACGCGGGCCTGACCCCGGCCGGCAGCAAGTACTGGCGGTCGGTCCTCAAGAGCGCGCTCACCGCCCGGTTGCTGGCGAACGCGGGATTCTCGGCGAACCCGGCCGGGGCGGAGGTGGCGATCGAGCGGCCCGTCGTCGTCACCGGGTTGCCCCGCACCGGCACCACGGCGCTGCACCGGCTCCTGGGCGCGGACCCCGCCAACCAGGGGCTCGAACTGTGGTTGACCGAGGTGCCGCAGCCGCGGCCGCCGCGCGAGAAGTGGGAGGACGACCCCGCCTACGTGGGCCTACGGGACCTGTACTCCGGCTTCATGGCGGAGAACCCCGACTACGGCGGCGTGCACTACATCTCCGCGGACGACCTCGAGGAGTGCTGGCAGTTGCTGCGGCAGTCGCTCACGTCGGCGTCGTACGAGTGCCTGGCCCGGCTCGACGGCTACTCGCAGTGGCTGGCCGGCGCCGACTGGGTGCCCGCGTACCGGCGGCACAAGCGGAACCTCCAGCTCATCGGGGCGAATGATCCCGAGCGTCGCTGGGTGCTCAAGAACCCGAGTCACCTGTTCGCCCTCGACGCGTTGCTCGAGGTCTACCCCGACGCGGTCGTGGTGCAGACGCATCGCGATCCGCGCAAATCCATGGCGTCGATGTGCTCGCTCGCGCACAAGACCGCCGCGGAATGGTCCACGCGGTTCACCCCTCAATACATAGGTGAGTCACAGTTGGACTTCTGGGCGCGGGGCGTCGAGACCTTCGACGCCGCCCGCGCCCGGCACGAGGCGGACCCGACGTCACGGGCGACGTTCGTCGACGTCGATCACCATGAGCTGCTGGCCGACCCGGCCGGCGTGGTGGAGCGCGTCTACGGCGCCGTCGGCACGGAGCTGCCGGAGGACGTGCGCGCGGGCGTGGTGGCCGAGAACGACAAGAGCCTGTCCGGCGACCGCGCCCCCGCGCACCGCTACACGCTCGCCGACTACGGGCTCAGCGAGGAGCTGATCGCGGAGCGGTTCGCCGGCTACCGCGGCCTGGAGCGCTAGAGGTATCTGCGGACCGCGTCGATGATCGTCTCGGCCACGTCCTGCGTGCACACCAGCAGGTCCGGGAACTCGATCTGCTCGGTGTTGTAGACCAGCTCGGAGCCGTCCAGGGCGCTGGCGTGCAGGCCGCGTTGCTGCACCACGCCCACAGTGGCCGCGGAGTCCCACTGGTGGTGACCGCTGGTGTGGATGTACGCGTCGCACTCACCCTCGAGCACGGTGGCGGTCTTGCCGCCGCCGGATCCGAGGTGGACCAGGGAGGCGTCGAGCTCCTCGGCGAGTTCCTCGGCGAACGCGGGCGGCTCGGCCTCGGAGACGGCGATGCGCAGGCGGTCGTCCTCGCGGGGCGGCACCAGCGGTCCGGGCCGCGGGCCGCGGATGATCGAAGTGGGTTGATAGGTGGTGGCGCCGCGCCCGGTGAGGACCCGGCCGTAGGCGGGCATGGCGATCGCGCACGCGGTGATGCCGCCGACACCCTCGGGGTCCTTCTCCCACAGGGCCACGTGGACGGCCCAGTCGGGGCGGCCCTCGGTCACGTAGGAGCGCACTCCGTCGAGGGGATCGACGAACCACACGCGGTCGGCCTCCAGCCGGGCGCGGGAGTCGGGGTCCCACTCGCCGAACACGAGGTCGCCGGGCCTCGCCACGGCCAGTCGGTCGATGATGACGGACTGCGCCTCGGCCTCCGCGAACGCACCGAGATCCTCCGGCGCCACCCGGGAGACCCGCAGGTCGGTGAGCAGGCGACCGGCCTGGGCCGCGAGGTCCTCGGCCGACCGCTGGTCGTTGGTCCGTCCGTGCGCGGGGAAGGGGCTCATGCGGGTGATTCTAGTGGCCCCGGCTACAGCCCCGCCGCGACCTCCAGGGCGGCGAGGAGTTCGTGCGGTTGTCCGAGCAGTTGCGCTGTCCCGTGGGCCCGCTTGAAGTACAGGTGGGCGTCGTACTCCCAGGTGATGCCGACGCCCCCGTGGAGCTGGATCGACTCCCCGGCGATCCACTGCAGGGCCTCGGAACAGTAGACCTTGGCCGCGGCGGCCTCGATCTCCGCCGCGTAGGCCGCCTCGTCGGCGGCGGGCCCGTCGCCGAGCGCCTGCGCCTCGGCGACGGAGGCGGCGGCGGAGTAGGACAGCGACCGGGCGGTCTCGACCTTGACGTACATGTCGGCCATCCGGTGCTTGAGCGCCTGGAACGACCCGATGACCCGGCCGAACTGCTTGCGCTCCTGCGTGTACTGCACGGTGGCGTCCAGCACGGCGCGGGCGGCACCGACCTGCTCGGCCGACAGTGCGGCCCACCCGGCGGCGCGCAGGCGGGACAGGAAGCTCGAACGGGTGGGGATCGCGGTGGCCGCGGCGCCGTCGAACTCCACGCGCGCCAGGGTGCGGGTGGGGTCCATCACCGGCACGCGGGTCACGGTGACGCCGGCCGCGTCGGCGGGCAACTCGAACAGGCCGACCTCGTCTCCGGCGACCGCCACGACGAGCAGCGTGGCGGCGGTGTCGGCGCCGAGGACGTGATGGGCGGTGCCGGTGAGCGTGGCATTGCCCTGCGCCGTGCCGTCGGCGCGGACACCCGGGGTGGCCCAGCCGTCGAGCCCGGCCCAGCACAGCGCGGACAGGTCGCCGGCGGCGATTCCGGGCAGGAGGCGGGCGCACGCGTCGGCGTCGCCGGTGGCGAGCACGGCCTGCGCGGCCAGGACGGCCGACCCGAGCATGGGGGAGGGCGTGAGGCGTCGGCCCAGCTCCTCGCACACCAGGTGGGTCTCCAGCCAGGTGGCCCCGGCGCCGTCGTGCTCCTCGGGGATCGACAGTGCGGCGGCCCCGATCTGGTCGACCAGCGTCGCCCACAGTGCGGGGTCGTACCCGTCGTCGGAGGAGAACGCGGCGCGCACGGCCGCGGAGTCGGACTTCTTCTCCAGCAGCGCGGCGACGGACTGCCGCAACGCGGCCTGCTCCTCGGTATCGACACCGGGGGTGGCGGTCGCCGGGGTGGCGGGCGCGGTCATCGGGCGGTCCCCGCGGCTCCGGCACCCTCGCCGCGCAGTGAGTCCAGCACCCGACCGCGGTGGTAGCTCTGGGTGCCCCACGCCGTCTGCAGGGCGCGGGTCTTGGTCAGCCACAGGCCCAGGTCGTGCTCCAGCGTGTAGCCGATCGCGCCGTGCACCTGCAGCGCCGTGCGGGCGGCCAGGTAGGCGGCGTCCGCCACGGCCACGCGGGCGGCGGAGACGTCGCGGACCGCGGCGTCGGGGTCGCCGGGGTTCTCGGCGATCGCCAGCGCGCCGGCCCACAGCAGCGGGCGGGCCATCTCCAGCGCGATCGCGACCTCGGCGAGCTGATGCTTGAGCGCCTGGTACTCGCCGATGAGCTTGCCGTACTGCTTGCGCTGCGTGGCGTAGTCGACGCTCATCGTGAGCATGGCCTGCCCGAGGCCCTGGAGCTGGGCCGCGATGCCGAGGGCGCCGTGGTTGACGAGGTCGGTCGTGCTCACCGCGGCCGCGCGGGCGCCCACGGTGGGCGTGGCCACCGTGCGGGCCCGGTCGACCGACCGACGGGTCTCGCCGGCCTCGGCGGTGAACACCTCGTCGTCGGACACCACCCACAGGTACTGCGCGAGGTGGGGGTCCGGCGCGAACGGCGACACACCGGGCGCGGCGACGGAGGCCAGCGCACCTCCGGCGATCTCCCCGGCCACGTCCCCGGCGTCGGAGTCCCCGCCGAGGGCGGCGGCGATACGGGGCGCCACCATGACGGTCTCCACGACGGGACCCGGCACCGCGTGGCGGCCCAGGACCTCGAGCGCGGCCACGGCCTCGACCGCGGTGGCCCCGGCGCCGCCGGCGGCCTCGTCGATGAGCAGGGCTGCCGCGCCCGTCTCGGCGACGCGGCCCCACACGGCGGTGCCGGGGGCCGTGTCACCGGCGGCCCACGAGCGGATCACCGCGGGCATGTCGGACTTGGCCAGCAGGGAGTCGATGCTGCCGGCGAAGTCGATGATCTCGGGATCGAGTGCGAACTGCATGTTCAGAAAACCGCCTTCTCAGCCGCGCGGGAGGCCGAGGAGTCGCTCGGCGATGATGTTCTTCTGGACCTCGTTGGTGCCCGCGTAGATGGGGCCGGCGAGGGCGAACAGGTAGCCGTCCATCCACTGCTCACCGGCCAGCTCGCCGGCGGTGCCGAGGACGTCCAGGGCGGTCTCGTGGGTCGCGATGTCCCAGTCCGACCAGAAGACCTTGTTGATGGAGGACTCGAAACCGAGGTTGGCGCCTCCGGTGAGTTTCGTGACCGTGTTCCAGGTGCTCAGCTCGTAGGCGCGCGACCCGATCCACGCGTCCACGACGCGGTCCGCCAGGGACCCACGGGTGCGGTCGTCGAGGTCGGCCTCGGCGGTGCCCCACAGGTCGAGCAGCCGGTCGGTCGTGGCGAGGAACCGTCCGGGGGAGCGCAGAGAGAGGCCGCGCTCGTTGTTGGCGGTGGACATGGCCACCTTCCAGCCCTGGTTGACCTCGCCGATCACGCCGGACTCGGCGGGGTTCGCCGGGTCGTCGGGCACGAAGACGTCCTCGAGGAACAGTTCGGCGAAGCCGGGCAGCCCGTCGAGCTGGTCGATCGGGCGGACGGTGACCCCCTCGGCCCGCAGGTCGAACATGAAGTAGGTCAGGCCCTTGTGGCGAGGCTCGTCCGGGTCCGTGCGGAACAGGCCGAAGCCCTTGTCGGCGAACGACGCGCGGGTGGACCACACCTTCTGCCCGTTGAGGACCCAGCCGCCGTCGACGCGCTTGGCGGTCGAGCGCAGTGAGGCCAGGTCGGAGCCGGCCTCGGGCTCGGACCAGGCCTGCGCCCAGATGTCGTCGGCCCGGGCCATGCGCGGCATGATGTGGGCCAGCTGCTCGGGGGAGGCGTGGTCGAACAGGGTCGGGGCCAGCAGGAAGATGCCGTTCTGGCTCACCCGCAGCGGGGCTCCGGCGCGGAAGTACTCCTCCTCGAAGACCACCCAGTTGACCAGCCCGCAGTCGCGGCCGCCGAACTCCTCGGGCCACGACACGACCGACATGCGGGCGTCGGCCATCGTCGCCTCCCACCGGCGGTGGGCCTCGAAACCCTCGCGGGTGTCCATGTGGGGCAGCGGCTCGGTGGGCACGTTGGCCTCGAGCCACTGCCGCACCTCGAGCCGGAACTCGCGGGTCGATGCGTCCAGATCCAGATCCACGGCGTCAGTCCTTCTTCTCGCCGGTCGGGGCGGCGCCGCCCGTCGAGCCGGTGTTCGCGCTGTCGCGCATCGAGCGCGCGTCCATGCCGCCCAGGGAGGCGGAGAACGAGTCGGTGTCGTCCGGCTCGGCGTTGGCGGAGTGCGCGAACATGTGCCAGCCGAACGCGGTGTCCAGGGAGGTCTGCAACCCCATCTGGTCCTCGTTCGAGTTGATGACCTTCTTGGCCAGCGTCAGACCGAACGCCGGCATCGCCTTGATCTCCTCGGCGATCGAGTCGACCTTGGCCTGCAGTTCGTCGCGGGGCACGACGTGGTTGAGCATCCCCCACTCGAGCGCCTCGGCCGCACCGAACCTGCGACCGGTGTAGAGGATCTCCTTCGCGCGGCGGGGGCCGAGCACGAACGCGTGGGCGAAGTACTCGACGCCCGGGATGCCCATCTTCACGACGGGGTCGGAGAAGAAGGCGTCGTCGGCGGCCACGATGAAGTCGCAGACCCACGCGAGCATGAGCCCGCCGGCGATGCAGGCGCCGTGCACCTGGGCGATCATCGGCTTGGGGATCTCCCGCCAGCGGCGGCACATCTGGACGTAGACCTCGGTCTCGCGGGCCAGGCGCCGGTCGCCGCCGCCGCGGGTGGTGTGGTCCCACCAGAGGGCGGCGCGGTTGGTGTACTCGACGTGATGGTCGCGCTCGGGCGTGCCGATGTCGTGACCAGCCGAGAAGTGCTTGCCGGCCGCGCGCAGGACGATCACCTTGACCGAGTCGTCCTCCACGGCCTTGATGAAGGCGTTGTCCAGCGAGTAGGTCATGACCGAGTTCTGCGCGTTGCGGAAGTCCGGCCGGTTGAGCGTGACGTACGCGGTGCCGTCGGTGACCTCGTAGGCCACGGGCTGGGTGTCCGGCCCGAGGTCGTCGACCCCGAGGACCGGGGGGATGGGTGCATCGGTCATGACCTGGGACTCTCCTTACCTAGCAAGTGCTTGGTTGGTAACTGTACCGGACGGGCGCGGCGAGCCGGATTCAGACGGCTCTCGTCACACCCCGTAACCCCCGTCCACGTCGAGCTTCTGGCCCGAGATGAACCCGGCGCGGTCCGACGCCAGGAACGCGACCGCCTCGGCGATATCGGTGGCCGTGCCGAACCGGCGCAGGGGGATGTTGCCGCGTGTGACCTCCAGCGCGCGCTCGTCGAGGTCGCCGGAGGAGATGAGCCGGGAGGCCATCCCGTCGGTGAGCATCCCCGGGCCCACGCAGTTCACGCGCACGCCGAAGCGCCCCTCCTCGGCGGCCAGGCCCCGGACGAGCTGCTCGACCGCGCCCTTGGGGGCCGCCGACAGTCCGTCGCGTACCGGGTAGCGGGTGGTGGCGGCGGTGGTGACGACGACGACGTTGCCCGCCACCGCGCGCAGGTGCTCCAGCGCGGGACGCACGATCGCGAAGAACCCGACCGCGTCGTCCTCGAGCTGCCGGCGGAACTCGGACGGCGCGATCCGGGACAGGTGCACCATGGGCACGTGCGGACCGGCGCAGTGGGCCAGTACGCGGATCCCGCCGTGTCGGGAGGCGATCCCGTCGATCACCGAGGCCACCTCGTCGTCGTCACCGCCGCCGTCACCGCCGCCGTCCCCGTCGGCGTGGCCCGGCGCCAGGCGCACGGCTTCCGCCCCCAGTTCCCGCGCCAGGTCCTCGGGCTCGGTCGAGCGGTAGCCGAGGACCAGGGGCGCGTCGGGGAACTCGTCCGCGAGCCGTCGGGCGACCGCTCCGCCGATCCCACCGGAGGCGCCGGTGACCAGGACCGCGCCGGGACTCATCGCAGCTCGGTCTTGACGATCTTGCCCGAGGCGTTGCGCGGAAGGGAGTCGACGAACTCGACCGTGCGCGGCCGCTTGAAGTTGGCCAGGTGCTCGGAGCAGAAGTCCAGCACGTCCTGCTCGGTGAGGGTCGAGCCCTCGCGGCGGACGATGAACGCCTTGCCGACCTCGCCCATCCGATCGTCCGGGACACCGATCACGGCGGTCTCCACCACTCCGTCCAGGCGGGCCAGGGTCTGCTCGATCTCGGCGGGATAGACGTTGAACCCGCCGTTGATGTACATGTCCTTGAGCCGGTCGGTGATGCGCAGGTTTCCGTCGGCGTCGATCTCGCCGACGTCGCCGGTGTGCAGCCAGCCGTCCGGGTCGATCGTCTTGGCCGTGTTCTCGGGGTCGTCGAGATAGCCCTGCATGACCATCTCGCCGCGGGTGAGGATCTCACCGTGCTCGCCGATGCGGATCTCCATGCCCGGGTAGGCGCGGCCGCACGTGGTGGACACCGTGACGTCGTCGTCACCGGTCCGGGTGGTGGTGATGAAGCCCATCGTCTCGGTCTGGCCGTACGCCGTGATCACGGTCTCCAGCCCCAGGTCGGACTGCATCCGCTCGATGAGCACCACCGGCACCACCGAGGCGCCGGTCACCGCCACCCGCAGCGACGACAGGTCGTAGTCGCCACGGGTGGGGTCGTCGAGCAGTGTCTGGAAGATCGTCGGTGCCCCGGTGAGGATCGTGACCTTCTCGTCCCGGATCAACCGCATGGTCTCGGTGGTCGAGTAGACGGCCAGGGGGACGATCGTCACGCCGAACAGCACGCACGCCAGGAAGCCGGCCTTGTAGCCGAAGCTGTGGAAGAACGGGTTGACGATGAGGTACCCGTCCCGCTCCGTGAGCCCGTTGTTGCCGCCCCACGCGCGCGAACCCGCGACGGTCTGCCGGTGCAGGGCCACCACACCCTTGCTCTTGCCGGTGGTGCCGGAGGTGAAGAGGATGTCGGCCACGTCGTCCCCGGTCACCGCGTCGGCGCGCGCGTCCGCGGCGGCGAGCAGCTCCTCGGTGGCCAGCGCGCGGAGGTCGTCGAAGTCCACGACGTCGACGCCCCCGGCGGCGCCGGCCCCCGCGGGGACCGTGTCGCCGGCGTCGAGGGGGATGCGCACGATCGTGCGCAGGGAGGTGGCCGCCGCGAGCGGGCCGGCGGCGGCCCCGGCGGCCCCGGCGGCGTCGGCGGCGTCGGCGGCCCCGGCGGCGTCGACGAGGTCGACGATCCGCTCGGTGCCGAGGAACGTCCCCGCGACCACGGCCGCCACCGCGTGGGTGCGCTGGATGATCTCGAGCGTCTCGCTCCCGGTGTAGCGCGTGTTCGCGGGGACGACGGTGCCTCCCGCGAACTGCACGCCCAGCGCCGCGACCACCCAGTGGCGGGTGTTGGGCGCCCAGATCACCACGCGGTCACCGGGGGCGATCCCGCGCGAGACGAGGCCGGCGGCGAACCGGCGGACCTCGTCGTGCAGGTGCGCCCACGTCCAGCGGGTGTCCTGGCCGGGCTGCACGTCGACGATCGCCTCGCGCTCCGGCCACGACCGGGCCGCGCGACGCAGTGCGGCTGGGGTGGTCTCGACTGGGGCGCCCTGGGCGGGCGCGGTGTCGTCGGTCGGGTTCATCGCGGACTCCTCGGTGGGGCTGCGGACTGCGGGTGATGCGGGCGCAACTCTACCAAGCAAGTGCTTGGTCAGGTCTGGTGAGTGCTCCCGCCTAGTACTTCAGCGCTCCCCGGTCGACCGTGAGCTGGACGCCGGAGATCGACCGCGAACCGTCGCCGGCGAGGTAGGAGACCACCTCGGAGACCTCCTCGGGCGGCATGAAGTCGGCGAGCGTGCTCGCGCCGTCCACGCGGGCGTTCTTCAGGGGCATCGGCGAGAAACTGTGGAGGAACGACGGGAAGCGGCCGAAGAGGTCGGCCATGCCCTCGGGATCGATCATCGGCGTGTCCACCGAGTAGGGATGGATCGAGTTGACGCGGATGCCGAACTCGCCCACCTCGAGTGCGAGGGCGTTGGTCAACGCCACCAGGCCGGCCTTCGAGGCGGAGTAGTGCCCGTTCCCGGGCGTCGCCTTGAGGCCCGCGGACGAGCTCACGATGATGATCGACCCGCCGTTTCCCGCCTCGATCATCGCCGGCACCGCCGCACGGATCGTCCGCCACGTGCCGCTGAGGTTGACGCCGATGACCGTGTCCCAGTCGTCCTCCGGCATCTCCCACAGTCGCCCCCAGCTGAGCACGGCGGCGTTGGCGACCAGGATGTCCAACCGTCCGAAGGTGGAGATCGTGCGGGCGACGAGATCCTGCAGCGCGCCCAGGTCGCGGATGTCGAGGACCGCCGAGATCGCGCGCCGGCCGGTCTTTTCCACGAGGCGGACGGTCTCGGCCAGGTCGTCCGGCGTGGGTGCGGGATAGGTGGCGGACCCGGACACCGGGGCGCAGACGTCGACGACGACGAGGTCGGCGCCCTCCGAGGCGAGGCAGACCGCATGGGCCCGGCCCTGGGCGCGCGCGGCGCCGGTGATGAACGCGACTTTGCCGGACAGGGGCGTCGAGGGGGAGGTCATGGGCGTCATCCAAACCGATCCTGGCGTGGGCGGAGGGCGGTTCCGGCAAACCAAGCAAGTGCTTGGTAGTGTGGGCGTATGACCGAGAGCACGGCACCCGAGAAGCGCACGCCCGCGTCGGAGATGACCGACGACGAGTTCGCGGCGGAGTTCCGCACCTGGTTGGATGCCAACCTCGTCGGCGAGTTCGCCGAGATCAAGGGAGTCGGCGGCCCCGGTAGCGAACACGAGTTCTTCCCGCAACGCCTCGCCTGGGAGCGGCACATGGCGGCGGCGGGGTGGACCTGCGTCGGCTGGCCGGTCGAGCACGGCGGGCGCGGCGCGTCGCTGAGCCAGCAGGTGCGGTTCCACGAGGAGTACGCCAAGGCGGACGCCCCGGCGCGGGTGTCCCACCTCGGTGAGACGCTCCTCGGCCCGACCCTCATCGCCCACGGGACGCAGGAGCAGAAGGACCGCTTCCTGCCGCGGATCATCGACGTCACCGAACTGTGGGCTCAGGGGTACTCCGAGCCCGGCGCCGGGTCCGACCTGGCCAACGTCGCGACGACCGCGGAACTCAGGGACGACGGCAGGTGGCACCTCAACGGGCAGAAGGTGTGGACCTCGCTCGCGCACCTCAGTCAGTGGGTGTTCGTGGTGGCCCGCACGGAAGCGGGTACGAGCCGGCACAAGGGACTGAGCTTCCTCCTGGTCCCGCTCGACCAGCCGGGTGTGGAGATCCGCCCGATCCAGCAGCTGACCGGGACGTCCGAGTTCAACGAGGTCTTCTTCGACGACGCGGTCACCGACGCCGGCATGATCGTGGGGGAGCGGGGCGACGGCTGGAAGGTGGCCATGACCCTGCTCGAGTT
This sequence comes from Dietzia sp. Die43, assembly GCF_024519835.1. Taxonomy (NCBI): domain Bacteria; kingdom Bacillati; phylum Actinomycetota; class Actinomycetes; order Mycobacteriales; family Dietziaceae; genus Dietzia; species Dietzia sp. Die43. Next base: position 116,200 of record NZ_JALJRF010000004.1, read on the forward strand.
CGAGCGGGGGGTCTCCACCCTGGGCCAGCAGGTCGGCTTCGCCCGCGAACTCGACGAGATCGTCGCGATGGCCCGCGCCAACGGCAGCGCCGAGGTGCCCGCCGTGCGCGAGCGCATCACCCGCGCGTGGATCGGGCTCAAGGTGATCCGTGCCCACGCGCTGCGGACCCTCGCCGAGCGCGACTCCTCCGGTGGCAACGCCTCCGCCGCGAAGCTGCTGTGGGCCAACTGGCACCGCGACCTCGGCGAGCTCGCGATGGAGGTGCAGGGGGCGCAGTCCCTCACCGGTCCCACCCACACCTCCGAGGGTGCGCCGAACGACCTCCGCGACCCCGAGAATCTCGAGCTCGCGCTGTGGCAGCGGCTCTTCCTGTTCACCCGCTCCGACACCATCTACGGCGGATCGAACGAGATCCAGCGCAACATCATCTCCGAGCGCGTGCTCGGACTACCCCGAGAGGCAAGGCCGTCATGACCGAGCAGAAATCCCCCCTCGCCGTCGTCCCCGAGGAGACCCCCGGACACGGACTGCTCAAGGGCAAGAAGGTCGTGGTGACCGCGGCGGCCGGGACCGGGATCGGCTTCTCGGCGGCCCGACGCGCGGCGCTCGAGGGCGCCGACGTCCTGGTCTCCGACTTCCACGAACGCCGCATGAACGAGGCCCGCGACGCGCTCGCCGCCGAGTTCCCGGACCAGCAGATCGAGTCGCTGACCTGCAACGTCCAGTCGACCGCCGACGTCGACGCGCTGATCGCCGGTGCCGCGGAGAAGCTGGGCCGGATCGACGTGCTCATCAACAACGCTGGACTCGGCGGCGAGACCGAACTCGTCGACATGACCGACGAGGACTGGGACCGTGTCCTCGACATCACCCTGAACGGCACCTTCCGCGCGACGCGCGCGGCGCTGCGGTACTTCCGCGACGCGGAGCACAACGGCGTGATCGTCAACAACGCCTCGGTGCTGGGCTGGCGCGCGCAGCGGGCGCAGGCCCACTACGCCGCGGCCAAGGCCGGCGTCATGGCGCTGACCCGCTGCTCCGCCATCGAGGGTGCCGACTACGGGGTGCGGATCAACGCCATCGCCCCGTCGATCGCGCGCCACAAGTTCCTCGAGAAGTCCGCCTCGGCGGAACTGCTCGACGAGCTCGCCGCCAAGGAGGCCTTCGGGCGGGCCGCCGACGTGTGGGAGGTCGCCGCGACCATCGCCATGCTCGCCAGCGACTACACCACGTACCTCACCGGGGAGGTCGTCTCCATCTCCTCGCAGCGCGCCTGACGGGCAGCGGCATCAGGCGGTCCGGACCTTCTCCGCCTGCGATGCGAAGAGCTCGAGGGCGGTGTCCCGGGCCTCGTCGGAGATCGGCCCGTCGGTGCCGGATGCGGTGACGGAGATGCCGAGCCCGCGGACGACGCCCGTGATCATCACGTTCGACGTCCGGATGGTCTGACCCATCATGTTCATCGAGTTGTCCTGGACGACGGCCGCGAAGTCCTCGACCCCCTCCGGGGCGTCGACGTCCAGCAGCGAGTTCTGCGCCTCGGTGATCATCTCCTCGCCCTGGAGCGGGAACGCGACCGTCATGACCGGGCAGTCCTCGATCTGCTGCGCACGCGCGGCCAGGCCGTCGGTCACCCGGGTCACGGCCACCGCGAACGAGGTGCCCCCGACCTGGCCGGCCTGGATCGCCATCGCGTCCGGCTCCGACTGCGCGCCCAGGCCGTCCTGACTGATGTCCGCGCACTGCTCCGGCTCCACGCGGACATCGGACGTGAACGCGCCGAGTGCGTCCATCCCGCCGGCGATCTCATCCGCGGGGACGGGTTGCAGCCCGACCTCCGGGGCGTCCTCGGCGGTGAGGACGAGCTGCTCGACCTTGCCGGGCGGCGGGGTCGACCCCGGATCGGCGGGCTCCGACGACACTGCAGACTCCGACGACGCTGCCGACCCCGCCGGTTCGGCCGACTCGGCCGCTGCGGTGGTGGTGGCGGTGCCGCCCTCGTCGTCGTTCCCCTCCCCGGTCGCGCACGCGCCCAGCCCCAGCGTCAGGCCGAGCACCGCCGACGCTGCGAGGGCACGGGTGCGACAGGGGCGGGAGGTCAGTGGTGAGGTGGTCCGCATGCGCCGGAGTCTAGCGGCGAGGTGGGCGGGGCGGCGGCGCCCGTGCGCCGCGCCCGGTGCCCGCGTGGCAATCCGGGGGACTGCCACGCGGGCAGTCGGGGGCCTCACTAAGCTGAGTGTCGTCAACCCCCTCGACCATCGGAGATGAAGAATGATTGACCTCAGCGGCGTGCTCGGAGGGCTCGCTGACGACCTGTGGGGATCCGTGGACGGCATCGTGCCGGCCGGATCGGCCGGCAACGTCATCGGTGGCGTGCTCAAGCTGCCCGCGGCCCTCCTCTACGGTTCGTCCAACCTGTTCTGGGGCTTCGGCTCCCACGGCCCCGCCTGATCCGACCGAACGGAGAACACCATGCTCAGTGGCTCACTGCACGACCTCCACGAGACGATCGACGGATCGGTCGACGGCCTCGCCCCCTCCCTGCCGGCCGGCTCCCTCGGCGACATCGTCCACGGGGTCCTCAACATTCCCGGAACACTCATCGCGACCCTGGAGTACGTCTTCCTGGGTTTCGGTTCCTGACCCGACCGCGCGACAGTGGCCGAGCCCCCGGGGACCGTTCCGGGGGCTCGGTGGCGCGGGGGAGGACCGAACCTCTACCTAGCAAGTGCTTGGTTGGTACCCTCGGGGTATGACCAGCACGACCAGACGTGAGGAGCTCCTGTCGATCGCGGCAGGGCTCTTCGCCGAACGCGGCCTGCGTGCGACCACCGTCCGCGACATCGCCGACGCCGCGGGCATCCTCTCGGGGAGCCTCTACCACCACTTCTCGTCCAAAGAGGCGATCGTCGACGAGATCCTCCGTGGATTCCTCGACGCGCTCTTCGGCGAATACCGTCGGATCGTGGAGGCCGGCCTCGGCCCGCGGGAGACCCTGGAACAGCTGGTCCGCGCCTCGTTCGAGGCCATCCACCGCGACCGCGACGAGGTCGCCATCTACCAGGACGAACTCAAGCACCTGCGCGGCAACCCGCGATTCGACTACCTCCGTGAGCGCAACACCGAGTTCCGCGAGATGTGGACCGACGTGCTCACCCGGGGGATGGAGTCCGGTGAATTCCGCGGTGACCTCGACGTGCGGCTCACCTACCGCTTCCTGCGCGACACGGTGTGGGTCGCCGTGCGGTGGTACCGGCCCGACGACGAGAACGATCACGCGGCCATCGCGGACCAATACCTCAACATCGTGCTCGACGGCCTGGCCGTCGGCTGACCTTCCCACCCCTTCCCGAGGAGACACATGACCAGCGTGACCGGCCGCGAGGCCTACGTTATCGACGCCGTCCGCACGCCCGTCGGCAAGCGCGGCGGCAGCCTGTCCGGACAGCATCCGGCCGACCTGGGCGCGCACGTCATCAAGGCGGTCGTCGAACGCACCGGTATCGACCCGGAGGTCGTCGACGACGTCATCTTCGGCTGCGTCGACACCATCGGCCCCCAGGCCGGCAACATCGCCCGCTCCGCCTGGCTCGCCGCCGGGATGCCCCTGGGCGTCCCGGGCACGACCGTCGACCGACAGTGCGGCTCCAGTCAGCAGGCCATCCACTTCGGCGCACAGGCCATCTGGTCCGGCACCCAGGACGTGATCCTGTTCGGCGGGGTGCAGAACATGAGCGCCCTGCCCATCTCGTCGGCCATGCTCGCCGGGCGCGAGTACGGATTCGACGACCCGTTCACCGGTTCCACCGGCTGGGTCGAGCGCTTCGGCTCCCAGGAGATCTCGCAGTTCAACGGCGCCCAGATGATGGCCGACAAGTGGGACATCTCCCGCCGGGAGATGGAGGAGTGGGCACTGCAGTCCCACGCCCGCGCCCGCGCCGCGATCGCCGAGGGGCGGTTCGCCGGCGAGTACGTGCCGATGGCCGGCCTCGAGGCCGATGAGACCACCCGCGAGACCACCCTCGAGAAGATGGCCTCGCTGCCCGTGCTGGCCGAGGGCGGCTCACTCACCGCCGCCGTCGCCTCGCAGATCTGTGACGGCGCTTCCGCAGGGCTGCTCGCCTCCGCCGAGGCCGTCGAGAAGTACGGACTGACGCCGCGCGCCCGCATCCACCACCTCACCGTCCGCGGTGACGACCCGGTGATGATGCTGTCGGCACCCATCCCGGCGACCAAGCACGCACTGGCCAAGACCGGCCTGACGATCGACGACATCGACGTGGTGGAGATCAACGAGGCCTTCGCCCCCGTCGTCCTGGCGTGGATCAAGGAGACCGGCGCGGACCCGGCGCGCGTCAACCCCAACGGTGGCGGCATCGCGCTGGGCCACCCGCTCGGCGCCACGGGGGCCAAGCTGTTCGCGACCCTGCTGAACGAGCTCGAGCGCACCGGTGGTCGCTACGGCCTGCAGACCATGTGTGAGGGCGGCGGCACCGCCAACGTGACGATCATCGAGCGTCTGGACGCCTGACGGCGACGACCCCCGATGACGAGACGGGCCCCGCACCAGCCGGTGCGGGGCCCGTCTCGTGGCGCCGGTAGGCCCGGGCGCGGTGAGGGGTCAGTTCTCGGTATTGGTCTCGCCCAGCGCGGAGGACAGGACGGCCAGGTCGAGCTCGCCCTCCGCCTCGCCGCCGAGCGCGGACGAGAGGGTGTCGAGGCCGAGGCCGCCACCGGCCTCGCCGTCGGCCTCCCCGAGCATCGCGGACGCAGTGCCGAGCAGGTCACCCTCGCTGCCGGTGGCGACACTGCCCATAACGGCCTCGACCGGATCGCCGACGAGGAGGAACGGGGTGACCCCGGGCGCGTCATCGGACGAGCAGTAGGTGACCAGCGCGTAGACGTTGGAGTCGACGGTGGCGGACACGGTGGCCGAGTCCACGCCGATGTCGCCGAAGGTCCCCAGCAGAACGGCCGGGGAGCCGTTGGCCTTGAGGAGTTCCACTCCGGGGGCCTCACTGATGTTCTGCAGAGTGGCCAGGAGATTCGTGTCGGTGGCGGTCGCGAGCTGACCCGCGAGGGTGGCGGCCGTCGAGGTCGGCGCGAGAAGCGCACCGCAGGCGTCCCCGTCGATGAAGCCCCCGTCCAGCGTAAAGGTCACCGAGACCGTATTGCCGTCGGTCGCGGTGTCGGCCGTGGTCGCGGCCGCGACGCCGGCGCCGGCGACGGTCAGTGCGGTGGCTGCACCGAGGGCGGCGGCGGTGCGGAGAGCAGTACGGGACATGAGGGGTTCCTCCGGAGGGGATGGGACGGGCCGAGCCCGCCTGTTATGTGAACCGTCTAAGGATAAGCCAAGAGTTCGCCACAGGTGGTGATTATCGAATACGGACGCCCCCACCCGTTGTGAACATGGGTGGGGGCGTCCGGAGGGCGGTACTTCAGCGGAGTTCGCGGAGCGCGTCCAGCCGTTCGTGAGCCTGGGTCATGATCCGTTGGATCAGTTCGTCACAGCTCGGCAGGTCGTCGATCATGCCCACGACCTGTCCGGAGGCCAGGACTCCGGCCTCGGTGTTGCCCTCGACCAGCCCGGCCTTGAGCAGCATCGGGGTGTTGGCGGCCATGACGATCTGCTGCCACGTCCGGTCGGACGCCTTCCTCATGTTGAGGCCGTCCTTGGCCAGCTGCTGCCACTTCATCCCGGTCATGGACTTGAACTTATTGGCGTTCTGGACGGCGGCGGCCATGCCCTTGAGGGGGCTGCCCGATTCGAGGGCGTTGACCAGGCCGGTGCGCAGGACGCGGTGCGGCATGCCGTCGACACGGGTGGAGACGACGGTGTCCTGGAGCCCACGCTCGAGGTACTGCTTCTTCACGGCGTCGGGCACCTGCGAGTCGCTGGTGAGCAGGAAGCGGGTGCCCATCGCGACGCCGGCGGCGCCGTAGGACAGTGCCGCGACCAGTCCGCGGCCGTCGAAGAAACCGCCGCCGGCGACCACGGGGATCGAGGTGTTGCCGGCGCCGCCGAGGGCGTCGATGACGCTGGGGAGGAGCAGGGTGGTGGCGACCTGGCCGGTATGTCCACCGCCCTCACCGCCCTGGACGATCACCGCGTCGGCGCCCCAGGAGGCGACCTTGACGGCGTGCTTGGCGGCGCCGATGGAGGGGACGACGACGAGGCCGTTCTCCTTCAGCCGGGCGATCAGCTCCGGCTTGGGCGCGAGGGCGAACGACGCGACCTTCACCCCGTGGCGGATCATCAGCTCGCACCGCTCGGCGGCGTCCTCGGCGTCGGCCCGGAGGTTGACGCCGAAGGGCTTGGAAGTGAGCTTCTTGGTCCGCACGATGGCGTCCTCGAGCTCGGCGTAGGTCATGGTGGCCGAGGCGATGATCCCCAGTCCGCCGGCGTTGGCCGTGGCCGCGGTCAGCTCGGGTCCGGAGACCCAGCCCATGCCCGTCTGGACGATCGGGTACTCGACACCGACGAGCTCGGTGAAGGCCGTGGACAGTGTCGGCGCGTTCATGCGGCCGGCACCTCGCGGTCGCGGAACCCGCGCGGGTCCAGCACCTCGCGGATGATGCGCAGCTCCTCGTCCGAGGGGGCGCGGGTGACCGCGGCGTCGGCCAGGCCCTCGATCTCGAAGCCCGTGTTCTCGGCGACCTCGTCGGCCGTGACGCCGGGGTGCAGGCTGACCGCACGCATGCTGCGGTCGGCGCCGCCGAAGTCGAACACGCCCAGGTTGGAGACCACCCGGTGGATGTGGTGGTAACGGAAGGCGGGGTCACCCTCGGTGTAGCGGTCGTAACCGACGCCGCAGACGACGTCGACCTTCGCCGTGAAGACCCGGGAGGAGTGCTTGCCCACCCAGTAGCTGGTGGCGTGGTTGATCGAGTTGCCGGGCGCCCCGCGCAGGCCGAACATCTGGCGGGTGGGCTTCTGCACGTCGTCACCGAACGCGGAGAGGTTCTGGTTGCCGAAGCGGTCGATCTGGTTGGCGCCCATCACCACGTGGCGGGTGCCGGCCTGCAGGACGTCGAACACGCGGGGGAACGGGATGTACCCCTCGAAGTCGATGGTCTTGCCCAGCGGCGGGGTCTGGCCGAGGAATCGGTACTCGCCGTCGGTGATGAGCAGGTCCGGCTCGGTGGTGAGCCGGGCCAGACGCGCGCCGATGGTGGCCATCGGGGTCATGGGGGAGGCGAAGATCTCACCGGCGCCGGCGAAGATCTCCGCGCAGGCGACAGCGCAGTACTCGGCCCTGCTGATGGACTGAGTGGTGGCGGACTCGGTGGTGACGTCGGACATCACTTGGCTCCCTTCTGGGCGGCCTTCTCGGCAGCGACCTTCTCCGCGAACGCGGTGACGGCCTTCTGGTAGTCCTCCTCGGACCCGGACAGGAACTCGTCGACGAACGCCTTCCACGACGTCTCATCCTTCGCGGACGTGGCGTAGTGCTTCTGGAACGCCTCGTCGCGGCCGTAGCCACCCGCGAACGTGAAGTGGGCGCCGTTCGGGGCCTCGGAGACGGTGTCGACGAACATGCGGCTGAGCAGCATGCGCTGCGGGCCGACCTCGTTCATCAGGGCGTCCGCGGAATCGACGATCTCGTCGGTCTCGAGCAGGACGGTGTCCGCGGCCATGGCGTAGAGATCGTCGAAGTACCCGTCGGCGCCGGTGAACGCGGCGTTGCCGTGCTTGTCCGCCTTGTCCAGGTGGATCAGCGCGGCATCCATGCGCAGGGCGGGCATCGCGACCAGGGTCTCGGTCTTGCCGTCGACCTGGTACGGCGAGTCGACGGTCTTGAGCTCGTCGCCCCAGAACCGGAAGACGTCCGAACCGAGGCCGGCGCGGGTCGGCAGGAACGGCAGGCGCTGCGCGGCGGCGGTGAGGCCCGCGCGAACCATGCCCTCGTCCATCTCGCGGGAGATGATCGAACCCTCGGTGCGGCGCGTGGCGAACCAGGGGTCGTAGAACGGGGCCGAGTCCAGGGTGACGAAGCCGTAGTAGGCCTTGGAGACCTTGCCGGCCGAGCACAGCAGGCCGAGGTCCGGGCCGCCGTAGGTGATGACGGTGAGGTCGGTGAGGTCCTCGCGACGCAGGATCGCGCGGACCAGCGCCATCGGCTTGCGTCGGGAACCCCAGCCGCCGATGCCGATCGTCATGCCGCTGGAGAGGCGCGAGACGGCCTCGTCCAGGCTGGAGCGCTTGTCGCGCGGGGTGGGGGTGCTGCTCACTTGTTCTCGCCCGTCCTCTCGGATCGCTTGTCTCGTGTGTCTCGTTTGTCCAAGTTCTGGCCCGTCTTGACGAACTCGTCGCGGTGCTCGTCGGCCACGCCGGCGAGGTTGAGTTCGAACGTGAAACCCTGCTCCATGCGATACGAGGACTTCACGTCGACCGGGTCGATGTGGTTGATGGCTTCCTTGGCCGCCCGGATGACCCGCGTGTCCTTGGCCGCGATGGTCTCCGCGAGGTCGCGTGCCGCGGCGTCCAGCTGGTCGCGGGGGACCACGTTGTAGACGGTGCCCCACGAGTGGAGCTGCTGCGCCGTGACGTTGCGCGACGTGAAATACAGGGTGCGCATCATGTGCGGGGGGACCATCCGGGCCAGGTGCGTGGCGGCGCCGAGCGCCCCCCTGTCCACCTCGGGCAGGCCGAACACCGCATCGTCGGAGGCGACGATGCAGTCGGCGTTGCCCACCAGGCCGATCCCGCCGCCCACGCAGAACCCGTTCACCGCGGCGATCACGGGGACCGCGCACTCGTAGACGGCGTTGAACGCGACGTAGCAACCGCGGTTGGCGGCCAGCAGGTGGTCGAACCCCTCGAAGTCCTGCATCTCCTTGATGTCGACGCCCGCGTTGAATCCCCGGCCCTCGGCCCGGAGGATCACGACGTGGACGTCGGGGTCGCGGCCCGCGGCGAGGATCTGCTCGCCGAGTTCGAACCATCCCGCGGACGGGATGGCGTTGACAGGTGGGTAGTCGACCGTGACGGTGGCTATCCCGTCTGCGCCCTTGTCGACGTTGATGCCCATGGAGCTCCTTCCCACGCCACCGCCGTCCGGGACGGCACAGTGACTAACCAAACGCTTGCTTGGTAGGCTAGCACGCATGACGAACATCGATCTGGGTCTGGCGGGGAAGGTCGTCCTCGTCACGGGGGGCGTACGCGGCGTGGGCGCCGGCATCAGCACGGTCTTCCGGGAGGCCGGCGCGGTGGTCGTCACCTGCGCGCGCCGGCCCGCCGATGAAGGCTCCGACGTGGCCGATCTGGAGTTCCACTCCGTCGATCTCCGCGACGCCGAGGCGGTGCGCGCGATGATCGACGGCATCGTCGCCGACCACGGGCGGCTCGACGTGGTGGTGAACAACGCCGGGGGCGCACCGTTCGCCCTGGCGGCGGAGGCCAGCGCCAACTTCCACGCCAAGATCGTCGCCCTCAACCTGCTGTCGGCGTTGACCGTGGCGCAGGAGGCCAACCGGGTCATGCAGCCGACCGGTGGGGCGATCATCAACATCTCGTCCGTCTCCGGGCACCGGCCCTCGCCCGGCACCGCGTCGTACGGCGCCGCAAAGGCGGGCGTCGATTCGCTCACGCAGTCCCTCGCGGTGGAGTGGGCGCCCGCGGTCCGCATCAACTCCGTCGTGGTGGGTCCGGTCAAGACCGAGCTGGCCGAGATGCACTACGGGGACTCCGACGGCGTGGCGGCCGTCGACGCGACGATCCCGATGGGCCGGATGGCGGACCCGCGGGACGTCGGCCAGGCCGCAGCATTCCTGGCCTCGCCCCTGGCCGCGTACATCACCGGGGCCGAATTGCTGGTCCACGGCGGCGGCGAGAAGCCTGCGTTCCTCTCGGCGTCCACCGCCGACAACAAGCACTGACCACCCACGAACAAGGAGAACAACCATGGGAATCTGCGACGGACGCGTCGTCATCGTCACCGGCGCCGGCCGCGGGATCGGCCGCGAGCACGCGCTGGCCTTCGCCGCCGAGGGCGCCAAGGTCGTGGTCAATGACCTCGGGGCGGGCCTGGACGGATCGAACGTCGGGGAGTCCCCGGCCGAGCAGGTCGTCGCGGAGATCAAGGCCGCCGGCGGCGACGCCGTGGTCAACGGGAACGACATCTCCTCGTGGGAGGGGGCCCGCGAGCTCGTCCAGCAGGCCATCGACACCTTCGGCGGGCTCGACGTCCTGGTGAACAATGCCGGCTTCCTGCGCGACAAGATGCTCGTCGGCATGGGGGAGCAGGACTGGGACAACGTGATCAACGTCCACCTCAAGGGCCACTTCGCGCCGCTGCGGCACGCCGCCGAATACTGGCGCGCCGAGTCCAAGGCCGGTCGCCCGCGCCAGGCCCGGGTCATCAACACCTCGTCCGGCGCCGGACTGTTCGGATCGGTGGGCCAGGGCAACTACGCCACGGCCAAGGCCGGCATCGCGCTGCTGACCATCCAGACCGCCGCCGAGATGAAGGGCTACGGGGTCACCGCCAACGCCATCGCTCCGGCCGCGCGGACCCGCATGACCACCTCCGCGGGGGAGGGAATGGCCTCGCAGATGGCCGCGCCCGAGGACGGGTCCTTCGATGCCATGGACCCGGCCAACATCTCGCCGCTGGTCGTGTGGCTGGGCTCCGAGGAGTCGGCGCAGGTGACCGGTCGGGTGTTCGAGGTCGAGGGCGGCAAGGTCACCGTCTGCGACGGGTGGCAGCGTGCCGCGTCCGAGGACAAGGGTGCCAAGTGGGAGCCCGCGGAGCTCGGGTCGCTCGTGCCCCGTCTGCTCGACGAGTCGCCCACCCCGGTGCCGGTCTACGGGGCTCGCTGACTCCGCCACGACAACGAGGAACCCCGCACCGTGATGGTGCGGGGTTCCTCGTTTCGCGAGCCGGTTGGGGCGGGCGAGGTCAGGCGCCGGGCTCCGGGCACTGCTGCGCGTCGACGGAACCGAGGCCGGCCAACTGGTCGACCTGGGCCTGCGGGAGGTCGCAGACGGTCGGCAGCGGCGGCAGGCCGGGCAGCGGCGGGAGAGCGAGAGTCCCGTTCGCGGCGGCCGTCGCGACCATGGCGCCACCTCCGGCGGACGCTCCCAGGGCCAGGACCGGGAGCAGGCTCCCCGTGCCGCTCTCGCCGAGGCTGGCGAAGCTCTCGAGGGAGGCGAGTGCGCCCATCTCCGAACCCAGGTTGGTCGAGAAGGTGCCCTGCATGGAGCCGTTCTCGAGAGACCCGGTGAGCGCGGTGAGCGAGCCGTTGACCTCGGTGAGTTCACCGAACGAACCGGTGATGACCTCGGCGCTGCCACCGGTCGATCCCGTGATCAGATCGGAGCTCTGGCCCGTCGATCCGCCGTTGCCCGAGAGGGATCCGGAGGTCTCCGAGATGGAACCGGACAGCGCCGGGAGGATGCCGCCCTCGGCGATCGAGCCGATGATCGGGTCGGCGGAGTTGCTCTCCACCGACCCGGCGAGCTGGTTGGCGGAACCGTTGGTCAGCGACCCGGCGATGCCCTCACCGACGAGCTCCGCAGAGCCGCCGATGCCCTCGGTCGAACCGTCCGGGAAGTTGGCGGACAGCGGGGGCAGTTCCGCGGAGCCTCCGAGGAGGTTAAGTTCGGTGGACAGCGGCGACATGCCGGTGGAACCCATGCCGTCGGAACCGGTCAGAGGCGCGAGGTCGGACGAACCGAACTCGGCGGAGCCGCCGAGCAGGTTGGTGGACAGCGGGGCCATATCGGTGGAGCCGGCCTCGGTGGACTGGAAGTCCGCGGAGCCGCCGAGGAGGTTGGTGGACAGCGGCGGGAGTTCGGACGACGCGGGCAGCGCCGCGGAACCGCCGAGGAGCTCGGAGGACAGCGGAACGGTCCCGAGCGACCCGGTCAGGGTCTCGGGGAGGGCCGCGGAGCCGCCGAGGGGATCGGTGCTGAGGGCGGGCAGTTCGGACGAGTCGAAGGTCGCCGAGCCTCCGAGCGGCTCCGAGCTGAGAGCGGGCAGTTCGGACGAGTCGAAGGTCGACGATCCACCGAGTGGCTCGGAGCTGAGAACGGGGAAGTCGCCCGAGCCAGGCAGGGCCGAGGAGCCCTCGAGCGGGTTCAGGCCGGACGAACCGCCGGCGAGGTCACCGGCGGAGCCGGTGAACGGGTCGAGCAGATCGCCGATGATCCCCAGGTCGGGGAAGGCGCTCTGGGCATTGGCGATACCGGTCGCGCCGGAGATGGCGAGCGCCGCGGTGGCAGCGACGGCTGCGGCCCTGGTTGATTTGTTCACGGAAGGTCCTCTCGGGTCATTGCGGTTTCCTGGGAACCGTGTCGACCACGAGGTCGCCGGCCACACCATTTCACTTCGATGAGAATCCTCTAAGAAAGCGCTGGTGTCAACGCCCTTCTCAGAAGATGTTAATGAAGTGATCAGAGTGGCGAAAATGTTGTTCACCCACGTGAGAACGCCGCAGTGTGAAGCCGCAGGAGCGGGTCACCGGCGCCGTGCGAACCAGAGAAGAGACACTCCATCGAAGAATCAGCTGAGGCCGGGGCTCCCGGTCGGGAACCCCGGCCTCAGCCGGTCGCCTCGGTCAGGTCTTCGGTTCGCAGATGATGACCGGGATGACCCGGCTGGTGTTGGCCTGGTAATCGGCGAAGTCCGCGTAGCGCTCGACGAGCCTGGGCCACAACTCGGCGCGCTCGGACGGGGTCGCCTCCCTCGCCGTCATCGCGCGACGGCGGCGACCCACCTGGACCGTCACGTTCGGGTCGGCCAGCACGTTGTAGTACCACTGAGGATGCTTGGGGAGTCCGCCCTGGGAAGCGACGAGCAGGACCCGGTCCCCGTCCGGGAGGTGGAGCAGCGGCACTGTCCGCGGCTCGCCGGACTTGCGGCCGGTCGTCGTCACGAGGCACACGGGGACCGGGGCCCGCAGCGCGGAACCCACCCGCCAGGAGCCGCCGACCCGCCCGCCGGACACCCGGTACGCCCACGTGTTGACCCGCGACATCACCTTGATGACGCCCACGACCCACGGCGCGCCGCGCCTCGGGTCGTCGACGCCGGTCTCGGGGGTGGGACCGGCTCCGCTCACCGGTTACCGGCCATCGGTGCGCGGACGATCAGGTGCTTGCCGGGGAAGAACGCGGCGAGTTCGCGGCGGCTCTCCTTGAGCGACCGGAGCCCGAAGCCCTTCTTGCGCTCCTCGGGGCGGATCCAGATGGCCACATCGACGTCGCCGTTGTCGATCTGCTCACCGAAGACGAGCCCGATGGGCGCGTCACGGTCGGTGTCGACCGCCACGAACCACATCGCCGACTCGGCCTCGATACGGTCCAGACCGTTCCGCAACTCCTGCTCGGTCTTCTCCCGGTCCCAGGTCCCGCCGGTCGCGGACGTCTCATCGGACGAGCGTGCGTGATAGAGGGACGTGTGCTCCTCGGACTCCGTGAAGGGACGGAGGGTGAAGCCCTGTCCGGCCCCGCCAGCCGGCCCTCCGGAGGGGGAGCCGGCGAACGCCTCGAGTGGGGCCCGCAGGACCTCGCCCGCCTCGTCGGGGGACACCGATAGCAGGCTCGCGATGGCGCGGACCGCGTCCTCGGGGCCGTCGGCCGACGACACGGCGGCGAAGACCTCCCGCCGGCGGTTCGCGGCCGTCTCGATGGCGTTGCTCATGTCAGATCCTCTCGATGATGCTCGCCGAGGCCTGGGCGCCTCCCGCGCACATCGTGATGAGGGCGCGTTCGCCGTCCGTGCGCTCGAGCTCGTGCAGGGCGGTGGTGATGAGCCGCGACCCGGTGCTGCCGACGGGGTGGCCGATCGCGATGGCCCCTCCGTTGACGTTGACCTTGTCCATGTCGGGCCCGTGCACCTGCGCCCAGCTTAGGAGCACGGAGGCGAACGCCTCGTTGCATTCGAAGAGATCGAAGTCCGAGATCGACATGCCGGAGCGGTCGAGGACCCGCTGGGTGGCCTGGACCGGGCCGTCGAGGTGGTACTCGGGCTCGCCGCCCACGAGTGCCTGGTGGAGGATCCGTGCCCGCGGCTTCAGTCCGTGCGCCCTGGCCACGTCCTCGTCCATGAGCAGGACGGCGGCCGAACCGTCGGACATCTGACTGGAGGTGCCGGCGGTGTGCAGTCCGCCCTCCATGACGGGTTTGAGGGACGCCAGTGCCTCGGCGGTGGTGTCGCGCAACCCCTGGTCGCGGGTGACCGTCACCGTCTCACCGGTGTAGGTGCCGTCCTTGAGGCGCTCGGGGGCGTCGACGGCGAAGGTCTCGCGATCGAAGCGGCCCTCCTCCCACGCGCGCTTCGCGTTGGCCTGGGACCGGACACCCAGTTCCTCGAGGTCGGCGCGGCTCAACCCGCGGCGCTTCGCGATCCGGTCGGCCGCGGTGAACTGGTCGGGCAGGTCGACGTCCCAGTCGTCCGGGCGCGGCATCCCGTTGGAGCCGTCGCCGACGGCGGCGCGCAGCGCGATCCAGCTCATCGACTCGACGCCGCACGCGATCCCGACGTCCATCGCCCCCGCGTGGATGAGGTTGGCGATGAAGTGATTGGCCTGCTGCGCGGACGAGCACTGGCAGTCGATGGTCGTGCACGCCGTCTGCCACGGCAGTCCCGACGCGAGCCAGGCGCCGCGGGTGACGTTGTTCCCCTGGGCGCCGGCCTGGGTGACGCACCCTCCGACGACCTGCTCGACGAGCGCGGCGTCGATCCCGGCGCGCCGGATGACCTCCTTCTGCGAGGCCCCCAGCAGGTGCGCGGGGTGCAGGCCCGACAGTGCGCCGCGAGCCTTTCCGATCGGGGTCCGGACGGCCTCGACGATGACGGGATTTCCCATGGATGCGCTCCTTCGGAAGCAAGGTTAGAACGAGTTCTAGTTTACGTCACCCGGCGGGGGATTCCGAGTTCGCGGTGCGGGGGGCGACCGGGCGCTCCGGGCGATCAGGAACGACGACCCAGAAGTGAACGTGTTCCAGTATGGTGCCTATAACGTGTTCTAGATTACATTGCGGGGTGAGGGCAGAGATGTCCCGGCGCCGTTCGAGCACGAGACGCAATCAGACGTGGTCAAGGAGTGCCAGTGCAGCCAGTCACCATTCCCGAGGGGTTCGATTTCACGGATCCGGAGCTCTACGAGAAGCGCCTACCGCATCCCGAGTGGGCCCACCTCCGCCGGACCGAGCCGATCTGGTGGTGCGCCAAGGACCCCGGGGTCGACGGTTTCGACGACGACGGCTACTGGGTCGTCACCAAGCACGAGGACGTCAAGGAGATCTCGCGCCGGACCAACGAGGTCTTCTCCACCTTCGAGAACACCGCCATCCCGCGCTTCGCCCCCGGCACCGAGCGGGAGATCGTCGAGCTCACCCGCCTGCTGTTCATCAACCAGGACGGCGAGGAGCACAAGAAGTACCGGCGGATCATCTCGAAGGGGTTCACCCCGCGCAACATCGAGAAGATGCGCGAGCACCTCGCCGAGAAGGCCAAGAACATCGTCGAGACCGCGGCGGCGAAGGGCAGCGGCGACTTCATCGTCGACGTCGCCTCCGAGCTCCCGCTCCAGGCGATCGCCGAGCTCATCGGCATCCCGCTGGAGGACCGTCACCAGATCTTCGAGTGGTCCAACCAGATGACCAGCTACGACGTCCCCGGCAAGGTCGAGGAGTCGCAGATGGCCAACGCCATGGTGCTCTCCTACGCCCAGGAGCTGGCCACCAAGCGCGAGACCGACCCCCGTGACGACCTGGTCACCAAGCTCATCCAGGCCGATGTCGACGGCGAGAAGCTCACCTCCGACGAGTTCGGCTGGTTCGTGGTCCTGCTCGCGGTGGCGGGCAACGAGACCACCCGCAACGCCACGACCCACGGGATGATCGCGTTCCTCGAGAACCCCGACCAGTGGGAGCTGTTCAAGCGCGAGCGCCCGGCGACCGCCTACGACGAGATCCTGCGGTGGGCCTCCCCGATCACCTCGTTCCAGCGCACCGCCACCGAGGATGTGGAGATCGGCGGGGTGACCATGAAGAAGGGTGACCGTGCCGCGATCATGTACGGCTCGGCGAACTTCGACGAGGACGTCTTCTCCGATCCGTTCACGTTCGACATCACCCGCGACCCGAACCCGCACCTGACGTTCGGCGGCAACGGCCCGCACTACTGCATCGGCGCCAACCTGGCCAAGCTGCAGATCGAGCTGATCTTCAACGCGATCGCCGATCACATGCCGGACATCACCTCGCTGGGGGACTCGACGCGTCTGCGTTCGGGCTGGCTCAACGCGATCCAGGACTGGAAGGTCGACTTCAAGTGCCCGGTCATGCACTGACCTGACACAGCGAGCCTGACACCGCGAGCCTGACACAGCGAGCAGCCAGACCCGGCCCCCGGCCGGTCAGCCCCGGTCCCGCCTGTTCCGCAGGCCGGGCCGGGGCTCTCGTCTCGGGGGAGGGGTGACCTCGTCGTCGTCGGCGTCGTCGACAGACCTCGCACACACCCCGAACCGATCCCGTCAGCCCCATCGAACAGGCAAGGTGATCACCATGATCGACCACCGCTCCGTCGACCGTGACGGCGTCCGACTGCACTACGTGGTCGCCGACCCCGACCCCCGGTCCGCCACGGCGCCGACCGGCGACGGCCCCGGGACCGTGGTTCTCCTGCACGGTTTCCCGCACTTCTGGTTCACGTGGCACCGCCTGATCCCCGACCTGACCGCGGCCGGATGGCGGGTCATCGCCCCCGACCTGCGCGGGATGGGCGGGTCGGACGCGCCCACGGACGTCGCGGCGTACGCCCCGCGTGAGGTCGTCGACGACGTGGTGGCCGTCTGCGATGCCGAGGACGCGGGCCGGGTGGTACTGGTGGGCTTCGACTTCGGCGCCGGCGTCGCCTACGA
This sequence comes from Dietzia sp. Die43, assembly GCF_024519835.1. Classification (NCBI taxonomy): domain Bacteria; kingdom Bacillati; phylum Actinomycetota; class Actinomycetes; order Mycobacteriales; family Dietziaceae; genus Dietzia; species Dietzia sp. Die43. The sequence goes on from NZ_JALJRF010000004.1 coordinate 133,076, forward strand.
CACGTGCCACCTCGAACCCGGGCGGGTCCGCGCGGTGATCGGGATGGAGAACCCGTTCATGAGCACCGCCGGGTCGGTCCCGCCCCTGGAGGGGTCCGCGATGATGGCGCAGAAGCACTTCCTCCACCTGCACTACTTCGCGCAGCCCGGTGTGGCCGAGGCCGACCTGGCGGGGCGCGAGCGTGAATTCCTCACCCGCGTCTTCTGGGCACTGTCCGCGGACTATCACTACCTCGACGTGTGGCAGCATCCGCCCGGCTCCACCTATCTCGACGCGCTGCCCGAGGCGCCGCCACTGCCCTGGCCGTGGCTGTCCGTCGAGGAGATGGACACCTACGAGGCGGAGTACGCGCGGACCGGGTTCGCGGGGCCGCTGCAGTGGTATCGGGCGATGGACGTGAGCTGGCACGCGCGCAAGGAGTTCGAGCGGCAGACCAACCCCGTGCCCTTCTACTTCCTCTACTCCGAGCACGACCCGGACCTCGAGGGATTCCACGGCCGCGACCCGTTGACCAAGCTCGGCCGCTATCACGACGACGTGCGGATGGTCCGCGCGATCACGGCGCCGGCGGGACACCTCATGCACCTCGAGGCCACGCAGGACACGCACCGGGAGATCCTCGCCTGCCTGGACGACGTCGCTGCGCACCTGCCCGCCTGAGGGGCATCACGCGCCGAAGCGCCCCGTGCAACTAGCCGGTGAGGCCGTACTTCTCGCCGAAGCGGGCGATCGACTCGATCTTCTGCTCGGCCGTGCAGTCGTAACCGTGGCCCTCGATCAGCCATGGCATGACGATGATGTCGGTGACGCCGGCCTCCGCCAGTTCGGCGAAGCCCTTCGAGCCGTAGCGGTCCAGGCACACCACCTGGATGGCGAATCGCTTGCCGTCGCCGCGATCGGCCAGCGAGCGCCCCTGCTCCTCGAGCAGCTCGCCCAGGCGGGTGACGGTGGTGACGATCTCGTCGAACCCCATCATCGCGCTGGTCCAGCCCTGGCCGACGCGGGCGGCGCGCTTGAGCGCGATCTCGGTGTGGCCGCCGACGTAGAAGGGGACCTGCTCGGACGGCGCCGGGGTGAAGATGAGCTCGTCGAAGTCGAAATGGTCGCCGTGGAACTCCATCCACTGGCCCCGCAGGCCCTCGCGCAGGATGGCCAGCGACTCGTCGGTGCGTTTGCCGCGGCCCTTGAACGGCGCGCCGCACCATTCGAACTCGTTGGGGTCCCAGCCGATGCCCACGCCCAGGTCCAACCGGTTGCCGGTGAGCAACGCGACCGACCCCACCTGCCGGGTGAGCAGCAGGGGGTTGCGCGGGCCCACCTTGAGCACCTGAGGGCAGAAGCGGATCCGGGAGGTCGCTCCACCCATGGCGGCGCAGGCGATGAGCGGCTCCACCCACTCGGTGTTCTCGTCCCACATCCGGGAACCGTCCGGGGTGTACGGGTAGTCCTTGTCCTGACGCCGCGGGTGGAACAGGGAGTCGGGCAGGACGATCCGGTCGATGCCCGCGGCCTCGGCCCCGCGGGCGATGTCGAGGTACTGGTCGACGGGGGAGAAGGAAACGGGGACGGAGAACTCGACATCCGCTACGCGGCTCATGGTCATTCGCTCTTTCCTGCGGCACCGGCGATGGCTGCCCGGTCGTCGTCGGTCAGCGGACGCAGTCCTGAGGCCATGGCCACGTCCTGTTCCCAGAAGGCACGAAGGTTCACGAGCCGACCCTGGGAGTCGACACGGTAGTCCACGGCGATGTCGATCTCCATGATGCTGGAGCCCATGTGGGTGCGCATGGTGCCGACGCAGAGGAGTTCGTCGCCCGCTGCGATCCCGCGGTCGAACCGGAACTCGATGTGATCCGGGGTGGCCACGGCCTTCTCCCAGAATTCCAGGAGCCTCTCCGTGCCGGTGTGGCCGAGGCCCTCGGCGTCGAACATCGACGGGCCCACGGGATCCTCGATGGTGCCCTCGGGGTTCCAGCCGGCGATCCAGGCGTCGCGGTCGCCGGCGTTGGTCGCGGCCCACGAGCGGCGCGCGGCGGCGTAGGCGGGACTCGCCAGCGCTGCGTCGCTCATCTCGAGCGGGCGGTACTGCCCGTCGGCGTCCAGATAGGGGTTGCTCATGAGTGACGCTCCGGACGGTCGGTCCCCACGACCCACATGGAGAAGTACTGGGATCCACCGCCGTACGCGTGGCCCAGGGCCTTGCGCGCGCCGGGGACCTGGTGCTCGTCCGCCCGGTTCATCACCTGGCGGGCGGCCTCGGCGAACCGGAGCATGCCGGACGCGCCGATGGGGTTCGAGCACAGCACGCCGCCGGACGGGTTGACCGGCAGGGAGCCGTCGCGCGCGGTGGCACCGGACTCGGTCATGCGCCACCCCTCGCCCTCCGCGCAGAACCCGAGGTTCTCCAGCCACATGGGCTCGAACCAAGAGAACGGCACGTAGATCTCGGCCGCGTCGATCTCCTCTGCCGGGTTGGTGATCCCGGCCTCGGCCCAGAGGGCGGCGGCGGCGTCGCGGCCGGCCTGCGGGCTGCGGTAGTTGCGGTAGGCGAAGGTCCCGGGCTCGGTGCGCAGCGCGGTGGCGTGGACCCACGCGACCTGTCGGCCGGCGGACTCCACGGCCTCGGCCGCCTCGGCATCGCCGATGACTATCGCGCACGCGCCGTCGGAGGAGGGGCAGGTCTCGTCGAACCGGATGGGGTCCCACAACATCTGTCCCTGCAGCACCTTGTCGATCGTGATGTCGGGCTGCTTGAGGTGGGCGTGCGGGTTGACCGAACCGTTGAGGCGGTCCTTGACCGCGACCATCGCGCCCACGTGCTCGGGCGCCCCGGTGGTGCGGATGTAGGAGCGCACGTGGGGGGCGAAGTAGCCGCCCGCGCCGGCCCCGACGGGCGCGGTGAACGGCACGGGCAGGCTGAGCGCCCACATGGCGTTGGACTCGGACTGCTTCTCCCACGCCACTGCCAGCACCCGGCGGTAGCGGCCGGACTGGACGTGGGACGCGGCGACGACAGCGGTCGAGCCGCCGACGGACCCGGCCGTGTGGACGCGCAGCAGCGGTTTGCCGACGGCGCCGAGAGCGTCGGCCATCATCAGCTCGGGCATCATGACGCCCTCGAACAGGTCGGGGGCCTTGCCGACGATCACGGCGTCGATGTCGTCCCAGCCGACCCCGGCGTCGATCATGGCGGCATCGATGGCCTCGCGGCAGAGCCCGGCCATGGAGATGTCGGTGCGGCGGGCGACGTGGTGGGTCTGGCCGGTCCCGAGGACGGCGGCGGGCAGACCGGAGCCGTGGGTTCCGGATGCGGGGGCGCTCATGCGGTGCGTCCTTCCAGGAGGCAGATGAGGTTCTGCTGCAGCAGGTGGCCGCTGGTGGCGTGGGCGAGGGCGCGCTCGGAGCGGCCCTCCCAGATGCTGTGCGCGGCGTAGCCGATGCGCTCGAGGCCCGCGGAGAACAGCGGGTCCGCGAGCAGGGAGCCGCCCGACGGGGTCACGGCGACGTCGTCGGAGATGCCCAGCGCGCCGCGCAGGAGGAGCTCCTGGTGGGTGTACTGGGTGTGGAGCTCGGCCACCGAGACGCCGCCGAGGTCTGGGCGGTCCCCGGACGAACCGGTCGCGCGGACGGCGGCGGCGCGGGCGGACGGGGAGTCGGTGAGGTCCCGTGCGCCGAACTCGGCGGAGTCGGCGATGTGTTCCATCCCGGTGATGTACGCCGGGGTGTCGACCAGCTCGCGGGCCCGGTCGGCGGAGGCGAGGATGATCGCGCCGGCGCCGTCGGTGACGGGCGGGCAGTCGTGCTGACGCAGTGGGTCGGCCACGTACGGCTCGGCGAGCAGGTCCGTCTCGTCGCGGCCGGTCGCGCGGGCGGCGACGGCGGCCATCTCCGCCTCGGACCACCGGCCGGCGTCGATGCCGGCGCGGGCCTGCAGGGCGGCGACGTGGTGCCGGCCGGGCCACAGCGGGGCGACGGTGTACGGGTCGAGCTGCAGCGCCAGGGCGGAGTCGAGATCGGTGCTGGCCGAGGCCTTGCCGAACCCGTAGACCAAGGCGGTGTCGGCCTGTCCGGAGGCGATCTTGAGGTAGGCCTCGAAGAACGCCCAGGCGGCGTCCATCTCGACGTGCGACTCGGAGATCGGCGGGACCGCGCCGATCGAGTCGACCGCGGAGATGAACGAGAAGGCGCGGCCGGCGAGGTAGTCCGAGGAGCCGGAGCACCAGAACTCGATGTCGGTGCGATCCAGTCCGGTCTGCCGGTAGCACTCGGCGAAGACGGGGGCGAGCATCTCGACACCGTTGGTGGTGCCGAAGGTGGATTCGGTGTGGCGGGCGTGGGCGAATCCGACGACGGCCACGTCCCGGGGTGCGTTGGGGGTCACGTGTGGTGTCCTCTACAGGTGATCGGCGTAGGTGTCGGGGTCGGCGTCGGGATCGCCGGTGGGCTCGAAGTGCGCGATGGCCTTCATCGAGGCGGGGCGCTCGGACTCGGGGGTCCACACGGCGCGAACGCGCATCCCCATCCGCACCTCGGACGCCTCGCAGCCCAGCACCAGGTGCTGGATGGGCACGTCGGAACCGTCGAGCAGGATGTAGGCGGTGACGTACGGAGGCTTGATCTGCTGACCGGCGAACGGCACGTTGACGATGCCGAACGTGGTCACCGTGCCGATGTCGGACACCTCCACGTATTCGCCCATGGCCACGCCGTCGGACGGGCAGTAGTCGCGCGGGGGCACGTAGACCTCGGGGCCGTTGGAGCGGCGCCGCCCCAGCACCTTGCCCTGCACGATCGCGCGCAGGTACTCGCTCTCGGCGGGTCCGGCGGTGTGGGTGACCGACAGGCCGATCGGCGTCACCACGGTGGTGACCGGGTCGTCGGTCTGCTGCGGGACCTCGTCGTCGTCGACACCGGCGTCGACCGGGGCGTCGGCGGGGACCACGCACGCGATGTCGTGGATGGTCCCGGTGCGCTCGGCGGCCCACCGCAGCCGGACGCGCATCCCGGTGCTCACCGCGTCGGGGCCGTCGACGGCCAGCGGAAGGAGCATGGCGGTGTCCGCGCCGTCGAACCGCACGAGCGCCCACGCGAACGGGGAGTCCAGGGGGTTGACCTCGGTGGGTTCGGGGACCCAGGTCCATGCGACGACGAGGCCCTCGATCCCGGAACCGGAACCCACCTCCACGGTCTCCGTGAGGGCCCGGCGTGTGTGGGGGTCGAACTCGACGGGCGGCAGGTGCACGGTGCCGGCCGAATCGCGGTTACCGACCAGGCGTCGATCGCGGAGGCCGGTGAAGAACGCTCCCAGCACCGGGCCGGTCGACCGTGTGTAGTCGAACGACGGGGCCAGGGACGCCGACAGTACGGGCTCGTCCGGTGGGGTGATATCGACAACGATCTCTCTGGATGTCACGCCCTCGAGTAGAACACGTTCCACCGCGGGTTGTGTGGGTTTCCCCGGGCGGGACACCACGGGCCAGCGGCGTGGGTCACACTGATGCGCATGAAATTCGCGCTGCAACTCGGATACTGGGGCGCCCAGCCGCCCACCAATCACGCCGACCTCGTGGTGGCGGCGGACCGGGCGGGGTTCGACACCGTCTTCACCGCCGAGGCCTGGGGGTCGGACGCCTTCACGCCCCTGGCCTGGTATGGCTCGCTCACCGAGCGAATCCGACTGTCGACGGCCGTCGTACAACTCTCGGCGCGTACGCCCACGGCCACCGCGATGAGCACCATGACCCTCGACCATCTGTCGAACGGCCGGTTCTGCCTGGGCCTCGGCGTCTCGGGACCGCAGGTCGTGGAGGGTTGGTACGGGCAGGCCTTCGCCAAGCCGCTGGCGCGGACGCGGGAGTACATCGACATCATCCGGAAGGTGCTGCGGCGCGAGGGGCCCGTGACGTCCGACGGTCCCGCGTACGCCCTGCCCTACCGGGGCGCGGACGCCTCCGGGCTGGGCAAGCCGCTCAAGTCGATCCTGCATCCGCTGCGCGAGGACGTGCCGATCTGGCTGGGTGCCGAGGGGCCCAAGAACGTGGCGCTGGCCGCCGAGATCGCTGACGGTTGGCTGGGGTTCCTCGCCTCCCCGCGGACCGCGGACGAGTTCAACGCGTGGCTCGACGAGGGGTTCGCGCGCCCCGGCTCACGGCGGACGCGCGAGGACTTCGAGGTGGCCTTCCTCTGCCAGCTCCACGTGACAGAGGACCGGCGCGCGGTCCTGGACGCCTACAAGCCGTTCACCGCGCTGTACGCGGGCGGGATGGGCGCTGAGGAGAAGAACTTTCACGCCGAGGCGTTCCGTCGGATGGGGTTCGCCGACGACGTGGACCGCATCACCGAACTGTTCCGCACCGGGCGCAAGGAGGAGGCGGCCGCCGCGGTGCCGGACGAGATGGTCGAGGCCACCGCGATCATCGGCGACGCCGACTCGGTGCGCTCGCAGATCGCCGAATGGGAGGCGGCGGGCATCACCATGCTCGTGGTGACCGCCCGGACGGTCGAGGAGATCGAGACGATCGCGCAGTTCATCGACTGACGTGGCCAGGGGGCCGGCGCCCGGCGGATCCGGGCCGGCAGAGGGCAAAGCCTCGACGGGGGCTAGAACGCGTTCTAGTGTGGGGTGCATGAGCGCACCCACACCCTCCGTCCCCGCCGACGCCGGCGTCCTCGACTCGCGGACCGGGGAGCACGTGACCAGCGTCTACCGGATCGCCGAGGCCCAGCCGGACCGTGTCGCGGTGATCGAGGCGGGCGGTCGGCAGGTGACTTTCGGCGAACTCGTGGGCGTCGCCCACGGCTACGCCCGCGGCCTTCGTGAGCTCGGGCTGGAGGCCGGGGACTGCATCGTCCTCCTGGCGCCGAACAGCATCGGGTTTCTCGAGGTCTACTACGCGGCGATCGAGATCGGCCTCTACGTGGCCCCCGCGAATTGGCATCTGACCGGCCCGGAGGTCGCCTACATCCTCGAGAACTCGGGATCGACGGTGTTCATCGCCGACGAGCGGTTCGCCGACGTCGCCACCGCCGCCGCCGCGGAGGCCGGGCTCGACCCCGCCCGCTGCTACGCCATCGGCGACGTCCCCGGGTTCCGTCCGCTCGCCGAGCTCACCGCCCCGGCCCAGGGGGAGGACCCCTTGCCGTCGTCCCGGACCCTCGGCGCTCCGATGCTCTACACCTCCGGCACCACCGGACGCCCCAAGGGTGTGCGGCGCCCGCTCACCGGTGCCTCGCCCGACCAGGTGACGGTGCCCAACTACTACTTCTTCGCCGGGTTCGACATCCAGGCGCCGGACAACGTCCACATCTGCGGCTCGCCGCTGTACCACACGGCCGTGCTCAACTTCGTCACCATCTCGCTCAACCTCGGGCAGGCCGCAGTCCTCATGGACAAGTGGACGCCCGAGGAGATGCTGCGGCTCATCGACGCCCACGGCGTCACCCAGTCGCACATGGTGCCGACCCAGTTCTCCCGACTGCTCGAGCTGCCCGAGGACGTGCGCGCGAAGTACGACGTGTCGAGCCTGCGCACGATCGTCCACGGTGCCGCGCCGTGCCCCAAGCACGTCAAACAGGCGATGCTCGACTGGTGGGGCCCCGTGCTCACGGAGTATTACGCCGGCACCGAGGGTGGTGGATGCACCATCACCGGCGAGGAGTGGCTGCGCAAGCCCGGCAGCGTGGGACGGCCCTGGAAGACCACCACCCTGAAGATCCTCGACGACGACGGCAACGAGCTGCCCACCGGCGAGATCGGCAACGTCTACCTGCAGATGCACGGCTCCAAGTTCGAGTACCACCAGGACGCGGAGAAGACGGCGAAGACGTATGTCGGCGAGCTGTTCACCATGGGCGACATCGGGTACGTCGATTCCGACGGATACCTGTTCCTGTGTGACCGCAAGAACGACATGATCATCTCCGGCGGCGTGAACATCTACCCGGCCGAGATCGAGTCCGAGATGACCCGCCACGAGGCGGTCCGCGACGCGGCGGTGTTCGGAATCCCGCACAAGGACTGGGGCGAGGAGGTCAAGGCCGTCATCGAACTCGCGGAAGGCTACCCCGAGTCCGACGAGCTCAAGACGCAGATCCTCGAGGACCTGTCCGGTCGGCTGGCGAAGTTCAAGATGCCGCGCTCGATCGACGTGGTGGACGAGCTTCCCCGCCAGGCCAACGGGAAGCTGATGAAGCGCACGCTGAAGGATCCGTACTGGGCAGACGCTCAATAAACACACGTCAGGCCCCGGAGAGGGGCTGTGCGACGGCGTGGCCGGGCCATCTTCGTGGTCCGGCCACGCTTTATTTATATCGCCGATTCCGCAGCTGGAGTCCGTACCTGAGTTCAAAGATCGTGCGGTACAGGCGGTATCCGCACTGTTTTATGAAGGATTACACACTTAGATAAATGCTCGCTAATGTGATGGGCGTCCAGTGGCCGCGAGAGGCCACGTCCACCCATGCTCGGGGGAGCTCAGATGGCGCCGATTCGACGGCGAATAGCCGCGTTGGTCAGCTCGGTCGTGTTGGCCACGACGACGCTCGTAGTGGGTCAGGCGCCTGCGGTGTCGGCCCAGCCGACGACGGGCATCGGCCCGGTGTCGGTGGGGGTTGATGGCGTTGGCATCGCGGACTACGCCAATTGGACCCGGACGGTCAGTGAGGGGGCGCCCCGGCAGGGCGACCTGGTGAGCGTGACCAACGTGATCGAGGGCAACGATGTAGCGGCCTACACGAATATCTTGTGGATGAAGGAATTTCATCCCAGTTGCCTCGAACGGCAGGGCGACGGGTGGTCGATTTCGGGGCATCGGATCGGATCGCCAGGCGAGCTGGGTTCCACCAGTCCCCGGTCGTACTCTCCCACCGACCGAGCCGACGAAATAGATTTCACGTTCGGTACCGAGGGGGGTCAGGTGACAACGCGTGCCGAACTCGCCGATACTTGGCCGAGATTGCGGATCAACGGCGGCAACGGGGATGGTCTGACCACGACCTGGACCGAGACGTACAGGGTGACTTGCGCGCCCGGGTCGATCAGTTCCGGCGGATTCACCTGGGACGACTCTCGGGCGGTCGATCACCCGTACGAGACCAGTGGCCCGACGATCATGGTGCGACCCGCGCTGAACACCACCATCACGACGCTCACGGTTGACCCCGACCCGGAGGAGAACAGCGAGTCGATTCTCTCAGCAATGGTCACCAATGGCCGAGACGGTGATGTCGTCGAGTTCTACGATGGGGCGGTCCGACTGGGGACCAGTGAAGTCAGCAGCGGTGTCGCGGTGTTTCCGTGGCGTCCCGGCGCCGGTACCGCGAACCAGCCGTTCGCGCTCGTGGCGAAGTACCTGGGCTCCGCCGACCATGCCCCGTCGGATTCAGCTCCGACCACCGGAACAATCGCGGGTGACATCACCGCGCCCGCGCCGCCCACCGACCTGGTGATAGCCCCGCAGCCGGTTGACCCGGGACAGCTCGTCGCGGTCTCCGGGGAGGCCGAGCCCTTCTCGACGGTTCGGGTGTACGTGGGCGCAGGTGACGAGGCGTCATGCTCCGCGACGGCGAGCGCGGCGGGGAGGTTCTCCTGCAGTTTCACCGCGATCGAACAGTGGAACGGCCTGCCGGTGACTGCGACTGCGGCGGACGCGGCCGGAAATGTCTCGGACGAGGCGCCTGCAGGAACGCTCGGGATCGCCCCCTCTCAGCCCCCTGTGACGGTGACCGCGACCATCACGACGACCGAGGTGACCACCGCTGTGGAGACCACCACGCAGACGTCGACTGCCACAGTCGTGGAGACCACGACCGAGGTCGTGCCGACCACCGTGCCGACGACGGTTGTGGCGACCACGACCGAGTTGGTTCCGACGACGGAGGTCGAGACGGAGACCGAGACGACGACCGCTGTGGAGACCTCGACGGTGACCGAGACACCGCCGACGGTGACGGAGACACTGCCGCCGACGACGGTCCGGGAGACGACGACGGCGGTGGAGACCTCGACGGTGACCGAGACGCCGCCGACGGTGACGCAGACATTGCCGCCGACGACGGTGCGGGAGACAACAACGCAACTCGTGCCCACGACGGCGTTCGAGACCGAGACCGAGACAGCGACCGCCACCGAGACGACGACTGCAACCTCGACGGAGCGGGAGACCACCACTGTTCCGACCACGGTCCGGGAGACGACGACGGCGGTGGAGACCTCGACGGTGACCGAGACGCCGCCGACGGTGACGGAGACGCTGCCGCCGTCGACGGTCTCGACGACGATCCGGGAGACCACGACGGAACTGGTTCCGACGACGGCGTTCGAAACCGAGACGGAGACTGCGACCGAGACGACGACGGCGGTCGAGACGACGACGGAGACCGCGCCGACGGTGACGGAGACCCTGCCGCCGACGACGATCCGGGAGACGACGACGGCGGTCGAAACTTCCACGGTGACGGAGACTGCGCCGACGGTGACCGAACTCGTCCCGACGACGATCGTCCAGTCGACCACCGAACTTCTGCCCACCACCATCATCCCGCCGACGGTGACGATCACGGAGACGGAGACCTCGACGTCGACGATCACCTCCACGTCCACCCGGGTCGAGGTGACCACGCAAATCTCCACCGCCACCGAGACGGCAACCACCACCGAGACAGCGACCACCACGGTGACCTCGACCTCGGTGGCCACCACCACCGTGGTGCCCGAGTGGGTCGGATCCATTGGCTCGGGATCCGTCGGGAACGGGGGCGGCACCGACCCGGGCAGCGCGGAGATCGGGCTGGCCGGCGCGATCGGAGGCCTTCTCGAGATGGCCTTCGGCTCGCTCGGCGTCACTGCCGGCTCGGTGACCGGCTCCCTCGACGGTGCGTCCGGTTCGATCTCCGGAGGCGACGCGGGAGACGGCGGTAGCGGTGCCGGCGGCACCGGATCCGGCGGGACCGGCGCGATCGCATTCGGATCGTTGGGTCCGCTGGGATCGTCGGACGCGGCTGGCTCGACGGGAGGGTTCGGTTCCGTCGCGTTGGGGTCACTGGCCCTCGGCGGGCTCGCGGTAGGAGGCCTGATCCACGGGGTCAACACCGGCGCCATCCGGCTCGACCCGGCGATGCTGCCGCCACTGCCCAGGGAGATCGTCCTGCTGTTGGGGGCGGGTACGCCGGCCGGTCGGGACGTGGTGGCGGCCCCGGGGCCGCTCGTCGAGAACGGACGCGGCTGAGCCCGCCCTCGCGCGACCCGTGGGCCCGTCTCCTCTTTCGAGGAGGCGGGCCCTCGTCGTCGTAGTCGTGGTCGTGGTCCTGGTCGTCCCCGTCGATCCCGTCACCGACGGCGCGGCGGAACCCCGACGCGCGTCGAGAACGCGTTCTACCCTGGACGCATGACCAGAACCCCCACCGCGCGCGATCTCACGCTCGCGCAGATCCTCGAGCGGCAACAACAGGCGTTCCTCGCCGATCCCCAGCCGGGCGTGAAGATCCGCCGGGACCGGATCCTGCGCCTCAAACGCCTCGTCCTGGACAACGCCGCCGACCTCACCGAGGCGATGCGCGAGGACTACGGCTCCCGGCCGGAGACCTTCTCCACCCTCACCGACATCGCCTCCTCCATCCCCGACCTGGACCACCAGCGCGGCAACATCAAGAAGTGGATGCGCCCCACGCGCGTGTCCCGAGCCCTGGAGGCGGTGGGCTTCACCCAACAGGTCCGACACGACCCCAAGGGGGTCGTCGGCATCATCGGACCGTGGAACTTCCCGCTGTACCTCACGATCGTGCCCGCCGGTTCCGCCCTCGGCGCCGGCAACCGGGTGATGATCCGGCCGTCCTCGGTCACCGCGCACACCACCGAGGCCCTGTGCCGGCTGGCACCGGAGTATTTCGCCGTCGACGAACTCGCGATCGCCGGACCCGAACACGGCCGTGGTTCGGACTTCTCGGTCCTGCCCTTCGACCACCTGTTCTTCACCGGCTCGCCCGGGGTCGGCAAGTCCGTCGCCAAGGACGCCGCGGAGAACCTCACCCCCGTCACCCTCGAACTGGGCGGCAAGAACCCGGTCCTAGTCGACACCAGCGCCGACATCGATCGGGCTGCGCGCAGCATCGCGTCCTCCCGCCTCGTCAACGGCGGTCAGGTGTGCATGTGCCCGGATTACGTGTTCGTCCCCGAGGACCGACTGGACGCGTTCTGCGACACCGTGCTCGACCAGTGGCGCACCAGCCTGCCCGCGATCGTCGGCAACCCCGAGTACACGGCGACCGTCAACACCTCGAACTACGAGCGGATCGTCGGCCTGATCGACGACGCCGTGGGGAAGGGCGCCGACAAACGCGACGCCGCGCCGGCCGGCGAACGGCTGCCCGACCCGGTCGGCCGCAAGATCGCGCCCACCCTGCTCACCGGCGTGACCCCGGACATGGAGATCGACTCCGAGGAGGTGTTCGGCCCCGTCCTCACGGTATTCGGCTACAGGGGCCTCGACGAGGCGATCCGCTACGTCAACGACCGGCCCAGCCCGCTCGTCCTGTACTGGTACGGGGACCGAAACGACCGCTTCGAGACCGTCGCCGACCGCACCCGCTCCGGCAACATCTACGGCAACGACTTCGGGATCGGCATGGCCTCGTCCACCATCCCGTTCGGCGGCGTCGGCAACTCGGGGATGGGCGGGTACCACGGCCACTACGGCTTCCGGACGTTCACCCACGAGCGGGCGGTGGCGCACCACTCGTTCGCCTACAACGTCTCGGAGATGATGGTGCCGCCGTTCACCAAGGACAAGCAGCGGATGGCCTCGGGATACCTGAGGGCGATGCAGGTACGGACACGGCTCAAGCTGTAGTCGTCGCCCGGCTGCGGGCCTGCCGTGAGGCCCGCAGCCGGACCGGTCACTCTCCCCGGAACTCGGGCGTGCGCTTCTCGGCGAAGGCCCGCGGGCCCTCCTTCGCATCGGCGGAGGCGAAGACCCGCCCGCCCACCTCGGCGTCGACGCGGAAGGCCTCCTCCTCGTGCATGCCCTCGGTGCGACGGATGGTCTCGATCATCCCCCGGACCGCCAGCGGACCGTTCGCGGAGATGAGGTCGGCGATCTCCAGGGCCTTGTCGAGGGCCGATCCGTCGTCGACGACGTGGCCGATGAGCCCGAACCGCTCGGCCTCCTCGGCGGTGAGGTGGCGGCCCGTCATGAGGACCTCCATCGCGACGGTGTACGGGATCTGGCGCACGAGCCGGACCGCCGAACCGCCGAGCGGGTACAGGCCCCACCGCGCCTCGGAGACACCGAACTTCGCGGACCGTCCGGCGACGCGGATGTCGGTGCCCTGCAGGATCTCGGTCCCGCCCGCGATGGCCGGCCCCTCGACCGCGGCGATGAGCGGCTTGCTCAGTCGACGGCCCTTGAGCAGGGCCGGGAGCGTCGTGAGATCCCAGCCGCCGCCGGCGAACTTGTCCCCCGGGGCGTCGGAGTTCATGGCCTTGAGGTCGGCGCCCGCGCAGAAGAACCCGCCCGCGCCCGTGAGGATGCACGCCCGGATGTCGGGGTCGGAGTCCACCAGGTCCCAGGCGGCCTCCATGCCCCGCATCATCGGCCCGGACAGGGCGTTCCGGGCTTCGGGGCGGTTCATGGTGACGATCAGGACGTGCCCCCGCCGCTCGGTGAGCAGGTGCTGGTCCTCGGGGGTTGCGGCGCTGGTCATCTTCGGCCTCCTGGAGGATTTCTTTATGCCTGGTTCGATGTAACCCACACCACGGGAAGGTAACACGTTCTAGTTTGGGGGCATGGCGTACACCATCGGAGATCTCGTAGAACACAGCGTGGACCGTGTCCCCGGCCGGCTCGTGCTCGTCCAGGGTGATCGTGAGCTCAGCTTCCGGGAGTTCGAGGACCGTGCCAACCGACTCGCCCACCACCTGCAGTCGGTGGGGGTGGGGCCCGACGACAAGGTCGCGGTGTACAGCCGCAACACTATCGAGGCCGTCGAGGCCATGGTGGCGATCTTCAAGATCCGCGCGGTCATGGTCAACGTGAATTTCCGCTACGTCCCGGCCGAGCTGGAGTACCTGCTGGACAACTCCGACGCCGTCGCGGTGATCCACGAGCGGCGGTACTCGCAGACCCTGGCCGAGGCCCTGCCCAGGACCCCGGGGGTCCGGCACTGCCTGGTGTTCGAGGACGGGACCGACGGACCGGACCCGGTGGTCCCCGAGAGCGTCTCCGTGGCGCACTACGAGGACGCCCTGGCGGCGCAGTCCCCGGAGCGGGACTTCGGCGAGCGCTCGAACGACGACATCTACATGCTGTACACGGGTGGCACCACGGGCTCGCCCAAGGGCGTCATGTGGCGCCAAGAGGACGTGTTCATGGTCCTGGGCGGTGGCATCGACTTCCTCACGGGGGAGCGGGTCGCCGACGAGTGGGAGTTGGCGAACAAGGCTGTCGACGGCGGGGTGCTGGTCCGGGCCGCGCTACCGCCGCTCATCCACGGCGGAGCCCAGTGGGCGATCCTCATGGCCCTGTTCGCCGGTCACACGAGTGTGCTCATCCCGGAATTCGACGCGGAGACGGTCTGGCAGACGGTCACCGACCGCAAGATCAACCTGATGTTCATCACCGGTGACGCGATGGCGCGACCGATGATCGAGGCCTGGGACGCGGAGAAGTACGACCCCTCGTCGCTCTTCTACATCGGGTCCTCGGCTGCCCTCTTCTCGCCCTCGGTCAAGGACCAGTTCATCGAGGCCTTCCCCAACGCGATGATCTCGGACTCCATCGGTTCGTCGGAGACGGGTTTCTCGGGCATCGCACTGGCGGAGAAGGGGAAGACCCACACCGGCGGTCCGCGCGTGAAGATCGACGGCGAGACCACGGTCCTCGACGACGACGGCAACGAGATCCGACCCGGATCGGATGTCATCGGCAAGGTGGCCCGGACCGGTCACATCCCGCTGGGGTACTACAAGGACGAGGCCAAGACCGCGGCGACCTTCAAGACGTACAACGGCAAGCGCTACTCCATCCCCGGCGACGACGCCCGGGTCGAGTCCGACGGCACCGTCACGATGCTCGGCCGCGGCTCGGTGTCCATCAACACCGGCGGCGAGAAGGTGCACCCGGAGGAGGTCGAGGCGGCCCTCAAGACGCACCCCGACGTGTTCGACGCGCTGGTGATCGGCGTCCCCGACGAGCGGATGGGGCAGAAGGTCGCCGCCGTGCTGCACACCCGGGACGGCAAGTGCCCGCCCATCGAGGAGATCAACGAGCACGCGCGCACGGAGATCGCCCGCTACAAGTGCCCGCGCGCGGTCTGGGTCGAGAACTCGGTCAAGCGCAATCCCGCGGGCAAGCCCGACTACCGGTGGGCCGCGGACATCGCCGCGTCCCGCCCCGCAGACGACAGCCAGGAGATCAGCAAGTGAGCATTCGCACTTCCCTCACGGAGGAGTTCGGGATCGAGTACCCGGTCTTCGCGTTCACCCCGTCCAAGGCCGTCGCGGCCGCCGTGACCCGTGCCGGCGGCATGGGCGTGCTCGGGTGTGTGCGGTACAACGATGCCGCGGAACTCGACGAGGTCCTCACCTGGATGGACGAGAACACCGACGGCAAGCCCTACGGGGTGGACATCGTCATGCCCAACAAGGTCCCCACCGAGGGGAGCCCGGAGGACATCGCCGCGATGATCCCCGAGGAGCACAAGTCGTTCGTCTCCCGGGTCCTCGACGACCTCGGCGTCCCGCCGCTCGGCGATGACGCCGAGCACAACGCAGGGGTCATCGGGTGGCTCCACTCGGTCGCCCAGTCGCACGTGGAGATGTCTCTCAAGCACCGGCCGGTGCTCATCGCCAACGCCCTGGGCTCGCCGCCGAAGCACATCATCGACCTCGCCCACGAGAACGGGATGAAGGTCGCCGCTCTCGCCGGCGCCACCAAGCACGCCCTGGCCCACGTCGACAACGGCGTGGACATCGTGATCGCCCAGGGCGGCGAGGCGGGAGGTCACACCGGCGACGTCGCGACGATGGTGCTGGTCCCCGAGATCGTCAAGGCCCTCGACGGCCGGGCCCCGGTGCTGGCCGCCGGTGGCATCGGCGACGGGACCCAGGTCGCGTCCGTGATCGGGATGGGCGCGCAGGGCGCCTGGATGGGATCGCGCTGGCTCACGGCCGCCGAGTACGCCGAGGACGGCGGGTCGCAGGCCATGCAGAAGGCGCTCGTGGCCGCGACCAGCCGCGACACCGTCCGCACGCGCATCTACTCGGGCAAGCCCACGCGGCTGCTCAAGAGCAAGTGGACCGAGGCGTGGGCCGCCGCCGACGCGCCGGACCCGCTGCCCATGCCGCTGCAGAACATCCTCGTCGCGGAGGCCCACCAGCGGATCTCCGAGGCGCAGGATCCCGAGGTCGTCGCCATGCCCGCCGGCCAGATCATCGGCTCCCTCGAGGGTGTGGTGCCCGTGGCCGAGACGATGGCGCAGATCGTCGCCGAGTACGAGGCCGCCGTCGAGCGGCTGCGCGCGACCCTGGCCTGAGCGGACGGGCCCGTCTCGCCGTCATCGGCCAGATCCGCTACTCCGATTCCGGATCCGCCAGCCCAATTCGGGTAGCGGATCCGGAATCGGGATAGCGGATTCTCGGCCGTCAGGTCGTCAGCAGGTCATCAGCTGGTCAGGACGAACAGCAGCATCGCGGCCCAGTGGCAGGCGAACGCGATCACGGTGCACGTGTGGAACACCTCGTGGAAGCCGAAGACGCCGGGTGCCGGGTCGGGTCGCTTGAGGCCGTAGACGACCGCGCCGCCGGTGTAGGCGACGCCACCGACCATCACCAGGATGACGGCGGCGAGGTTGGCGGTGATGAGGTCGCCGGCGAACCACACCGCGGTCCAGCCGAGGCCGATGTAGAGGACGACGTACAGCCAGCGCGGCGCCGACAACCAGAACAGGCGGAACAGGATCCCCAGCAGAGCCCCCGACCACACGAGCGTCAACAGGATCTGTGTGGTCGGGGGCTCCAGTGCCGCCACCGTCATGGGGGTGTACGTCCCGGCGATGAGCAGGAAGATGTTGGAGTGGTCGAGCCGGCGCATCAGGGCCGCGGCGCGTGGCCCCCAGTTCACCCGGTGGTACAGGGCCGAGATCCCGAACAGCAGGGTCGAGGTCGCCAGGAACACGGCGCAGGCCCAGGTCAGCGCGGTCCCCTCGGCGAGCACGGTGAGCACGACGCCCAGCGCGATCGCGACGGGTAGGGTGCCGGCGTGAATCCACCCCCGCAGCAGCGGTTTGGGCGGGACGGGCGCGGAGATACCGAAGTCGTCGTCGGCGGCGACGGCATCGGCGTTGATGCCGTCGCCGGCGGGATGCTGCAGGTCGGGGTTCACGGCGTGGTCCACACGCCAAACCTACCGACGACCTCACCCGGGGGTGAAGGCCCCCGCACCGTCGGCGCGGACCCAGACCCTGTCCCCGGCCGATTCGGCGCCCAGCGAGCTGAGGTCGCGGGCCCGGAACTTGAAGCTGGCCGTCCGTGGTAGCGCGGCGGTCATCCGGAGCAGCGACGGCCACTGCTTGGGCCCGAGGTCGGGTTGGGCGGCGAGGAAATCGCCGAATCCGTCGGCCAGGGCCGAGGCGTCTGCACCCTCGCGTGGCACCACGGCCGCGGCGACGGCGTCGCCGATCACGGCCGGGCCGCGCACCGTCTCCGCCGGCACGGCGTACACGCCGACCTCGGCCACATCGGGGTGACGGCGCAGTACGCGTTCGATCGGTGCCGCCGCCAGGTTCTCCCCGTCCACGCGCATCCAGCCACCGGACCGGCCCGCGAAGTAGACCCATCCGTCGTCGTCGACGTACGCGAGGTCACCGGAGTGGAATCGGCCGCCGCGCATCCTCTCGGCGTCGGCGGCGGGGTCGCCGTAGTACCCGGCGAACAGGCCCGGCCCGTCGGCGACCATCTCACCCACGGACTCGTCGGCATTGAGCAGGACACCGGCGTCGTCGAAGCGGGCGCGGGGGCGCTCGTCCCCGGACTCCGGGTCGACGATCCGCACCCCGTCCGGCAGTGGACCGAGCGCGGCGTCGGGGGTCCCGGGCGTACGGGTGACGGAGATGCCGCCCTCGCTGGAACCGAACCCGTCCACCACGGTGACGCCGAAGCGCCGGGCGAACTCGCGACGCACGTCGGCGGGCGCCTCGTTGCCGTAGACCACGCGCATCGGGTTGTCGGCGTCGTCGGGTCGCTCGGGGGTGGCCAGGATGTAGGACAGTGGTGCGCCGACGTAGTTGGCGAAGGTGCATCCGTGTCGCCGGACGTCGTCGAGCCAGTTGGAGGCGGAGAAGCGACGCCGCAGTGCGATCGAGCATCCGGAGTACAGGGCGATCGGCCACGCCACCATCACGGCGTTGGAGTGGAACAGTGGCATCGCGCTGTACACGCAGTCGTCCGAACCGATCCCGAACCTCTCGGCGAGCATGCGGCCGGGCACGGAGATCTTGCTCTGCGTGATCCGGACGGCCTTGGGGTCGCCGCTCGTGCCCGAGGTGAACACCAGGGCGACGAGGTCGTCGGGGCCGACGGGCACGTCCGCCACCTCGGGGAGCGGCGCGCCGGCGTGCCGGTCGAGCAGTGCGGTCCACTCGGGGGAGTCGACGGAGACCACGGGCACGCCGGGGTCGAGCCCGTCGAGCAGTGCGGCGTTGTCGGTGTCCGTGAGGATGAGCGTGCAGTCGGCGAGGGCCGCGTCGCGGATCAGAGCCTCGCCGCGTCGCGTGGGGTTGAGCCCGGCCACGACGAGCTCCGAACATGCCGCCGCGCCGAGCAGGTGGAGGTACTCGGGTGTGCCGGCCAGGAGGAGGCCGATGTGCGGGCGTGACGGTGACGACGACGATGGTGACGACGACGAAGGCGGCGACGACGAGGTCATCAGTTCCCGAAGCGCCGCGATCCGCACGGCCACCGCGCCGACGGCCTCCGACCAGGGCGTGAGCCGGCCGTCGGACCAGATTCCGCGGTCGCCGACGGCGGACAGGGCGTGCACCGCGTCGGCGACGGAGGTGAACGGCTGGGCGGCGACGTCCGCGATCGTCTTCACCGCGCCGCTCACGCCGAGTACTCCCAGGGGTCGCCTGCGGTGGCCAGCACGTCGCCCAGGTCGAGCAGTTGCCGGGTGGCGCCGCCGAGGCGGAACTCGTCGGCCTTCGCGGCGAGGAAGTAGCGGTGGGCGGGCTCGGAGCGGTCCAGCCCGACGCCGCCGTGGACGTGCACGGCGGTGTGGGCGAGGCGGTGGCCGGCGTCGCAGGCCCAGAAGTGGGCGGAGGCCACCGCCGCGTGTGCGGTCGGTCCGGGGTCGCCGCTACAGGCGTCGAGTTCGTAGGCGGCGCGCAGGGTGCTCAACCGGACGGCGTCGACGTCGATGGACCCGTCCGCCAGGCGGGCGGCGACGGCCTGGAACGTGCCGATGGGGCGACCGAACTGGTGGCGGGTGCTCGCGTACGCGGCGGTGCGCTCGAGCGCGGCCTCGATCACGCCCCACTGGTGGGCGGCAAGGTGGACGCGGCGGCGCAGGGCATCGAACTCGAGCGCCCCGGCGGCGAGCGCGGTGGCGTCGCCGGGGTCACCGGTGACGAGCCCGCTGCACGAGTAGTCGACGGGGACCGTGCGTTCCACGGTGACCGCCGCGCCGTCCGTCACGTGTAGGCCGTCGGCCGAAGACCGGACGATCACATCGGCGATCGGCGCCCAGTCCACCTCCGGTGCGGAGCCGGACCAGCCGTCGGCGACAGCGGCGATCTCGCGCCCCTCCGCCACGGCGGTGGCGCGGTCGGTCTGCCCGGTCGCCTCGAGCAGGTGGGCCGCGCGTATCGCGGGGGACAGGGGAACCGGGGCGACGACCCGGCCCAACTCGCGTAGGACCAGGGCCTCGCCGATCACCCCCAGCCCGGCGCCGCCGAGCGACTCCGGGGCGAGGGCGGCCGGGACGCCGGCCCGGACCAGTTCCTCCCAGTATCGGGCGTGGAACCGGGCGGTGTCGCGGTCGGTTCCGCCGGACTCGGTGCCGGGGCCGAACCGGGCGTCGAGTTCTCGCAGGGAGTCGTCGGTGACCAGACGCTCGCCCATGTCACGGACGAGGGCGGTCAGCTCCGCGGTGGTGTCGTCGACGGAGAAATCCATGTCAGCGCTCCTTCCGGGCGGTGCTGGCGGACGGCGCGGGGGCGACACGTGGCGCCGGGGGCAGCCCCAATCCGGCGGTGGCGATGATGTCGCGCTGCACCTCGTTGGTGCCGCCCCCGAAGGTGAGGATGAGCGCCGATCGGTGGAGGCGCTCGATGCGCCCGTGCAGGGCGGCGGTCGGGGAGTGGGAGCGCTGGTAGCCGCTCGATCCGAGGACCTCCATGAGCAACCGGTAGGCCTCGCACGCCGTCTCGGTCCCGTACACCTTGGTCGCCGACGCGGCGATGCGGGTGGGCGCGGCGGTGTCCGCGGAGACGATCTCCCAGTTGCGCAGGGCCAGGTACTCGGCCATCGCGTGGACGCGGGCCAGGTGGGTCCGCACCCACTCGTTGTCCATGACGGTGCCGTCCCCGGGCATGCCGACGTCCGCCGAGCGGGTGGTGCGCGCCCACTGCACGACCTGCCGCAGTGAGGCCTGCAGCGGCCCCGCCGAGGTCAGGGCGACGCGCTCGTGGTTGAGCTGGTTGGTCATGAGCGGCCAGCCGCCGTGCTCGGGGCCCACGAGGTTGCTCGCCGGGACCACCACGTCCTGGTAATAGGTGGCACTGGTGTCCGGGCCGGCCATCGTGTGGACCGGGGTCCACGAGAAGCCTTCGGCGTCGGTGGGCACCATGATCATGGAGATGCCCTTGTGGCGCTTGGCGTCCGGATCGGTGCGCGCGGCCAGCCAGATCCAGTCGGCGTACGCCACCAGCGACGTCCACATCTTCTGACCGTTGATCCGGTAGACCTCGCCGCCCTCGTGCTCACCGGTCCCGGGCTCGCGGACCGCCCGCGTGCGGAGCGACGCGAGGTCGGTGCCGGAGTCCGGCTCGGAGTAGCCGATGCCGAAGTGCAGCTCACCGCGGCTGATCCGGGGCAGGAAGTAGTTCTTCTGCTCGTCGGAGCCGAACGCCATGATGGTGGGCGCCACGGAGTTGATGGTGAGGAACGGCACCGGGACGCCGGCGATCGCGGCCTCGTCGGTGAAGATCAACTGCTCGATCATCGGCCGGTTCTTCCCGCCGAATTCTTCGGGCCACCCCAGTGTCAGCCAGCCGTCTCGGCCCATCTCCGCGACGATCTCGCGGTACGCGTCGCCGTGCCCGTACTCGCCGGTGGTGGAGGTGAAGGCCTCGCGTCGTTCAGGGGTCATCAGTGCCGAGAAATACTCGCGCAACTCCCCGCGCAGACGTTCCTGGTCGGTGGTGTAGGTGATGTCCATATGCCCTAAGCTCATCGGTGAGTGGAACACGTTCTAGTGTCGTGTCTCACATAGTATCCAACCATCTCGCGGCCATGGTGGCCGTGGGTGCGACCGAGGAGGACGGCATGAGGATTGAAGTCGATCCCGACCGCTGCGAGGGGCAGGCCGTGTGCGTCGGCCTGGCGCCGAAGGTCTTCGAGCTGAACGACGACGACGAGGTCGTGCGTGTGATCGTCGACGAGGTCCCCGAGGACCTGCAGAAGCGCGCACTCAAGGCTGTGGAGAAGTGCCCGATGGCCGCGCTGAAGGCCGCGGAGTGACCGCGGGGATGGGTCGGGAGAATCTCGACGCGGACCTCTCACTCGACGGGCGCGTCGCCGTGGTCACCGGGTCCGGCTCGGGTCTCGGCGCGGCCGAGGCGGTCGAGCTCGCCAGGTCGGGCGCGGCCGCGGTGGTCATCAACGACATCCGCGCCGGTGAAGCAGCAGATGCGGTGATCGCGGACATCGAGGCGGCCGGAGCCAAGGCGGCACTCGTCGTGGGCGATGTCTCCGAGCGGGAGACCGCGGACGCCATGGTGGCCGAGGCACTCAGACTCGGCGGGCTGCACGTGGTGGTCAACAATGCCGGGATCACGCGCGACAAGATGCTGTTCAACCTCTCCGACGAGGATTTCGACGCGGTCGTGAAGGTGCATCTGCGCGGTCACTTCCTGCTCACCCGCAATGCGGCCGCCCACTGGCGCGCGGAGAGCAAGAAGTCCGGGGGGCCGGTCTACGGCCGGCTCATCAACACCTCGTCGGAGGCGGGGCTCTTCGGCCCGCCCGGCCAGGCCAACTACGGCGCGGCCAAGGCCGCGATCACCGCGCTGACGCTGTCCGCGTCGCGGGTGCTGGAGCGCATCGGCTGCACCGCCAATGCTATCGCCCCTCGCGGTCGCACCGGGATGACGGAGGCGGTCTTCGAGCCCTGGGACTCCTCCGAGGGGCCGGATCCGCTCTCGCCGGACCGGGTCGCGGACCTCGTGTCCTACCTGGCCTCGCCCGCTGCTGCGCACGTCACCGGTCAGCTGTTCGTGGTATACGGCGGGATGGTGGCGCTCGTGGAGGCGCCCGTCGTGGAGAAGAGGTTCGACGCGGAGGGTGGCGTATGGGACCGTCGCGAGTTCGCGGATGCGATCTCCGGGCACTGGTCAGGACGCCCGGAGGGCAAGTCCTTCTCCGCTGCGGAGATCATGAAGCTCTGAGTGGCGGGCCCGTCCCCGGCGTGATCGACGTCGATCGCGCCGGGGACGACTTATTGGTGTGTCGGGCGTGTTGGATTCCCCCGACGCGAGCTGGCAGGGGCACCGGTCGGGGGGATGGGGAAGCCCTTGTCAGATAGAACGTGTTCTAGCTACTATGTAATCTGGGTCACGATGAACCGGTCACTTGTTCAGTTTGGTGTGACCGGGGGATGAAGGAAGACAGGAGGGGGGCGATATGGCGAGAGTTCTCGATGCGCCGCTTAAGGGAGTCGGCGATTTCGTCGCCATGAGTCTCGACACGTTCGTGTCCTTCCCGTCGATCGTGCGGCAGGGCCGGGAGTTCGTCGAACAGTCCTGGTTCATCGCCAGGGTCTCCATGATGGCCACCATCCTGGTGGCGATCCCGTTCACCGTCCTGGTGAGCTTCACGCTCAACATCCTGCTCCGCGAGATCGGTGCGGCCGATCTGTCGGGGGCGGGGGCCGCGCTCGGCGCCGTCACCCAGGTCGGCCCCATGGTCACGGTCCTCATCGTGGCGGGGGCCGGGGCCACCGCCATCTGCGCGGACCTCGGGGCCCGCACCATCCGCGAAGAGATCGACGCGATGGAGGTCCTCGGGATCGACCCGGTCAAGCGCCTGGTCGTTCCCCGGGTCGCCGCGTCCACCTTCGTGGCGCTGCTGCTCAACGGCCTGGTGTGCACGATCGGCATCCTCGGCGGTTTCCTCTTCTCGGTTCTTCTGCAGGGCGTCAACCCGGGCGCCTTCGTAGACGGGATCACCCTGCTCACGGGCCTGGGTGAGCTCATCCTGGCGCAGATCAAGGCCGGCATGTTCGGCATGCTGGCCGGGCTCGTGGCCTGCTACAAGGGCCTCTACGTCCGGGGCGGGCCGAAAGAGGTGGGCAGCGCTGTGAACGAGACCGTCGTCTTCGCCTTTATGGCCCTGTTCGTCGTCAACACCGTGCTCACGGCGGTCGGCGTCAAGGTCCTGGGGGCGTGAGGTGGCCGTCATCGAGACCACCCGGTTCCCGCATCTCGCGCGGGCCCGGCACCACACCGTCGGCAGGGCCGACGACTTCGGCGGCATCGCCCTGTTCTTTTGGCGAGCACTGCTGGCCACGCCGCGGGCGCTCACCCAGTACCCGAAGGAGACACTGCGGCTCATCGCCGAGATCGCCATGGGAACGGGTGCGCTGGCGATGATCGGCGGCACAGTGGTGATCGTCGGGTTCCTCACCCTCGCCACCGGCGGCGTGATCGCGGTCCAGGGCTTCTCCTCGCTCACCGACGTCGGGGTCGAAGCGCTCACCGGCTTCTTCGCGGCGTTCATCAACGTCCGCATCGCCGCACCCGTGATCGCTGGCATCGGGTTGGCCGCCACCATCGGTGCCGGCGCGACGGCCCAGCTCGGGGCGATGCGGGTGTCCGAGGAGATCGACGCGCTGGAGGTCATGGCGATCGACTCGATCACCTACCTGGTCTCCACCCGGATCGTCGCCGGGATGATCGCCGTGGTGCCGTTGTACTCGCTCGCCGTCATCGCCTCGTTCCTGGCGAGCCGGTTCGCGACCGTGCAGATCTATGGTCAGTCCGGCGGCGTCTATGACCACTACTTCTCGACGTTCCTCATCCCCACGGACATCCTGTGGTCCTTCGTTCAGGCCATCGCGATGGCCATCACGATCATGCTCATCCACACCTACTACGGCTACAACGCCGCCGGCGGTCCCGCCGGCGTCGGCTCGGCCGTGGGCAACGCCGTCCGCACCTCGCTCATCGCGGTGGTGACCGTAACCCTTCTCTTCTCCCTCGCGATCTACGGCGGAGACGGCAACTTCAACCTGTCAGGATAGGAGGCGGACGTGGCGAGAACTGTGAGTCAGAGCGATACGGTGCCCAAGCGCATCGCGGCGACGGTGCTGGCGCTCTTCATCGTCGTGGTGATCGCGCTCTCCCTCCTGATGTTCGCGAGGGTCTTCGACAGCCGGGTGCCGTTGACCGTCCGCAGTGATCGCGCCGGTCTGGTCATGGAGGCCGACGCCAAGGTGCGCGCCCGCGGTGTGGAGATCGGCAACGTCAAGGACATCCGCCAAGAGTTCGGCGGGGCGACGATCGAGATCGAGGTCGATCCCGCGGCGCTGGAGGCCATCCCCGCCAACTCCCCGGTGACGATCGGATCCAACACAGTGTTCGGTGCGAAGTCCGTCGACTTCGAGTCCCCGATGCGGCCGGACCCGACGCCGCTGGCCGCGGGCACCGTCGTCGAGGCGTCCAATGTCACCGCCGAGGTCAACACACTGTTCCAGGACCTGACCGACCTGCTCATCGCGATCGAGCCGGAGAAGCTCAACGCCACCCTCGGCGCGGTCTCCGGGGCGGTCGACGGGCGCGGTGAACAGGTGGGGCGCACGATCACCGACTTGGGCGACTACCTGCAAGAGATCAACCCGCAGATCGACACCCTCCAGAGGGACCTGGCCAAGGGGTCGCGGGTGGCCAACCTCTACGCCGACGTCACCCCCGACATCATGCGCCTGCTCGACTCCGGCACCGATGTCGGCGCCAACGTCGTCAACAACCAGGCGCGGTTCGAACAATTGCTGGTCTCTGCGATCGGCACGGGCGAGACCGGCAAGCGCCTGCTGTCCGAGAACGGCAACGAACTCGTCAAGACGCTCTCGGACCTGCGTGCCTCGACCAGCCTGCTGGCGGAGTACCACCCCATGCTCACCTGTCTGATCGTGGGCCTGAACCAGGGCGTCGAGGGCGCCAAGTCAGCCTTCGGCGGCGAGGACCAGCCCGGCCTGGTATTCAAGTCGGGGTGGCAGCAGGGGGCGCGAGCGTACGAGTACCCCAAGGACCTGCCGAAGGTCAACGCCAGCACCGGACCCAACTGTTACGGCCTCCCGTTCCCGGACCCGGAGGTCCACGCCCCGTTCGTCGTCACCGACACCGGCTCGAACCCCGTGGAGGGCATGCCCGACGTGTTCACCACTCGCCCCGCCCCGCTGTTCGGCCCGTTGCGGCCCACCGAGCCTGGTCGTCCCGCGCCCCCGACGCTGCTGCAGGTCATGCTCGGCATGGACGGGGAGGCCCCGTGACCGCCGGGCGCTCGGCAGCGCGAAACGCCCGTCTCACCCTGATCAAGCTGGCGATCTTCACCACGGTGATGGTGCTGGTCCTGGCCGGTCTGGTCATGGTCTTCAGCGAGTACCGCTCCGGCGCGTCCGAGAAGTACAATGCCGAGTTCACCGACGTCTCGGGGCTGGAGTCTGGGGATAAGGTGCGCATCGCGGGAGTGGAGGTGGGCCGCGTCGACCGGATCACACTGGCGGACGGGAACACAGCCGCGGTCCGGTTCTCCGTGGCCGGGAACCAGGTCGTGCACGCTAGCACCGAGGCGATGGTGCGGTACGAGAACCTGACCGGGGACCGCTATCTGGAACTCAACCGGGGGGAGGGGGATCAGTCTCCGCTCGAGGCGGGCGGGACGCTGCCGATCTCGCAGACCTCCCCGGCTCTGGACCTCGACGCGTTGCTCGGCGGGCTCCGTCCGTTGTTCAGGGCACTCGACCCCGGCCAGGTGAACCAGCTGTCGGAATCGATCGTCAAGGTATTCCAGGGCGAGGCCGGAACCGTGCAGGACCTGCTCGCCTCGACGTCGTCCCTCACTCAGACACTGGCTGATCGGGACCAGCTCATCGGAGACATCATCACCAATCTCAACGGGGTGCTCACCACGGTGGCGGACAACCAGTCCAACGTCGATTCGATCGTCGACGACCTCCAGCAGCTCGTCTCTGGTCTGTCGGCGAACTCCGAGCCGATAGGCGAGTCCGTCGAACGCCTCAACGACGCCAGCGCCAACATGACCACACTCCTGTCCGACGTCCGCCCGGCC
Organism: Dietzia sp. Die43; assembly: GCF_024519835.1. NCBI lineage: Bacteria > Bacillati > Actinomycetota > Actinomycetes > Mycobacteriales > Dietziaceae > Dietzia > Dietzia sp. Die43. The sequence continues at coordinate 159,634 of NZ_JALJRF010000004.1, forward strand.
CTGCGCGAGGACGTCGCCCAGATCGACCGGGTGGCGACACTCATCAACGAGGACGAGCCGTTCGTCGAGAACGTGATCAACCGGCTCCCGTCCGACTTCGAGAAGATGGGGCGCTTGGGCGTGTACGGCAGCTTCTTCCAGTTCTATCTCTGCGGTGTGATCGTGCAGGTCACCAACCCCGTGACCGGCAGGGGCGTGTACCTGCCCCAGTACGAGCAGACGACGGGACGGTGTGCGTTCCCCGATGAGTGACACAATAGACGGGACCCCGCCGAAGGCGCCCCGAGGACAGCTCCGGTTCCGCGACCGCGACCCCAAGACGATCGGTGTCTGGGGAGCCGTGGGGGCCGTGGCGTTGATGGCGATCTCGCTGAACTACGACCGGATCCCCTTCGTCAACGGGCTGCGGAACGCCACGGCGTACGTGGCCGACGCAGCCGGGCTCAACACCGGTGACGAGGTGCAGGTGGCCGGGATGAGGGTCGGTTCGGTGCGGAAGATCGAGCTCGACGGGGACAGGGTCAGGGTCCGCTTCGACATCGACACCGACGTCGCGCTCGGCGCGGACACCTCCGCCCAGATCAAGACCGACTCGATCCTCGGCCGGCGTGCGCTCGGGGTCTTCTCTGACGGCCAGGGCGAGCTCCCCGCCAACATCATCCCGCTCGAGCGGACCTCGGTCCCGTACTCGCTCACCGCCGCGCTTGGCGACCTCAGCAACACCGTCGAGGCAATGAACACGGACAAGGTCGACGAGGCGCTGACCGTGCTCGCCGAGACCATGGAGGGGTCCTCGCCTGAGATCAGGGGAGCGCTGGACGGGATCACCAGGCTCTCGCGCTCTCTCAACGAGCGTGACGAGGGCGTACGGCAGCTCCTCGACAAGGCCGCGGGGACCACCGACATCCTCGGGCAGCGAAGTGACCAGATCAACCAGCTCATGGTGGACGGCAACGTGCTGTTCACCCAGCTCGACCTCCGGCGAAGGGCCCTCAGCGAGTTGATTGTCAACATCGACGAACTCGCCCGGCAGCTCTCGGGGGTGGTCCAGGACAACGAGGCACAGCTCGGACCCGCCCTGGACAAGTTGGAGCAGGTGTCGGATCTGTTGATCCGCAACAAAGAGGACATCGATCTGGGGCTGCGCCGGATCGTGCCGTTCTCCACGGCGCTGAGCGAGGCCGTGGCGTCCGGACCGTGGTTCAACGCCTACGTGTCCAACCTGTCGATCGGTCATTACCAGCAGACCATCCTGCGCGACCTCATGCCTCTCATCGACGACCGCGTCCAGCCCGAGCCCGGACTGGTGCGCGAGCCGACGCTGCCGGCCGTACCGGGTCTGACCCTGATGGACGAGCACCCCGGCTGGGGCGAGAAGAGGTTGCCCCGATGAGTCGACTGTTCTCGTCCACACTGTCCAAGGTCGTGGCCCTCGTCGTCGTCGTCCTCCTCGTGATTGCCACGGTGTGGTTCTTCTCCACCCGGACCAAGACGATCATCGCCTTCTTCGAATCCACCCGGGGCGTCTACGAGGACGACACCGTCCGGGTGCTCGGGGTGCGTGTCGGACGGATCTCCGAGATCACCTCCGAGGACGGCAGGTCCAAGGTCACGATGAAGGTCGACCGGGACGTCCCGGTCCCCGCCGACGCCACCGCGTTGCTCGTGGCACAGTCCCTCGTGGCCGAGCGGTTCATCCAGATCACCCCCGCCTTCACGGGCGGCCAGGAGATGCCGGACGGCGGCACGATCCCCGTCGAGCGCACCGCGATCCCGGTGGAATGGGACGGGGTCAAGGAGCAGCTCATGAAGCTGTCCACCGCCCTCAGTCCCGTTGGTGACGAGGAGACGGGCCCGCTCGGCGAGTTCGTCGACTCGGCCGACGCGATGCTCGACGGCAACGGTGCGGAGGTCCGCGACGCCCTCAACGAGGTCTCGCAGACCATGGCGCTGCTCTCGGACGGGCGAGAGAACCTCTTCACCACCCTCAAGAACCTGCAACTGTTCGTCACCGCGCTCTCACAGAGCGAGGAGCAGATCGTGTCCTTCGGGGGGAGGCTGGCCAGCGTGTCGCAGGTGCTCGGAGACCAGACGGGCAACATCGATGCGGCGCTGAGCGATCTCGACCTGGCGGTGACCGACATCAACCGGTTCCTTGACAACAACGGGGAACGCGTGACCACTGCTGTCGACAAGCTCGGCCAGGCGACCGAGGTGGTGCGCGACCGGCGGGCCGAGCTGGAGGGAGTGCTCCACGTGGGCCCCACCGCCATGGCCAACTTCTACAACATCTACCGGCCGTACCAGGGCGTCCTCACCGGGGTGTTGACCATGAACCAGATGGCCAACCCGACCAACTTCATCTGCGGTGCGATCGCGGGCCTGGCCAACAACACCGCCGAATCCGACGCACAGCTGTGCGCCCAGTACATGGGCCCGCTGTTCAACTCGCTCGCCTCCAACTACCCATACGGCGCGGTCACCCCGCCGATCACGCCCACCGCGGAGCCCCAACAGATCTGGGACTCGCAGAAGCCAGGGACGCAGACCCCACCGGGTGTGCAGCCGGTCTCCGACCGGCCCGACCCGCTGATCAACGTGGTCAACAAGGGCGACAACCTCACCGACACCTTGCTCGTGACGGGAGATGCGTAGATGTTCCGCAACCGACCCAGTGGCCGAATTCTGACGGCAGGTGCACTCGGCGCCGTCGTGCTGCTCTCCGGTGCCGGATGCACCTGGGAGGGTCTCAACTCCCTGCCGCTACCCGGTGCGCAGGGCAGGGGCGAGGGTGCGTACGAGATCACCCTTGAGATGCCCAACGTCACCACCATCACCCGCAACTCCCCGGTCCGAGTGAACGACGTCAACGTCGGATCGATCACGGACATGCAGGTGGAGGACTACACGGCGATCGTCACGGTCTCGCTCAACGAGGATGTCCGGCTCCCGGCCAACGCGCATGCGAAGATCGGGCAGACCAGCCTCCTGGGGTCGCAACATCTCGAGATCTTCCCGCCCCCGGACGGCGAACCCGAGGGCTCGCTCTCCGACGGGGACGTCATCCCGTTGGCCCGCGCCGGTGTGTACCCGACCACCGAGCAGACGCTGTCGGCGCTGTCGGTGGTCCTCACCAACGGCGGACTGGCCCAGTTCGAGACCATCTCCCGCGAGCTCAACACCGCGTTGGACGGTCGCCAGTTCGAGGCCAAGGAGGTCATCTCCCAGCTGGAGACCACCGTCAGTGGTCTCGACCAGCAGCGGGCCGACATCATCGCGGCCATGGACGGTCTGGACCGGCTCTCGCGGCAGATCAACGAGCAGAACGACACCCTGGCCAAGGCGCTGGGTCAGATGCCCGAGGCCGTCGCGCTGATCAACGACCAGAAGCAGGAGCTGACCACAGCAATGGTCTCGCTCGGGGATTTCGGCAACAAGGCCAACCAGGTGATCGACGCCGGTGGTGGACAGAACCTGGTGGACAACCTCCGCGACATCACGCCGGTCCTCGACTCGCTAGCCAACGCCGGGCGCGACCTGACCCGGGCGCTGAGCGTGCTCATCACGTTCCCGTTCCCGCAGGCGGGCATCGACAACTTCCTCCGCGGCGACTACGCCAACCTGTACATCCACGCCGACACGACGATGCCGCGTCTGTCGGAGACCTTCCTCCTGGGCACCGAGTTCGGCAACCGTATGGCCGGCCTCGAGGGCTATGTGGGCCTCGCGCCCAATCCGCTGGCCGGCGCGAACCCGTTCTCCCTTGAGATCCCGCGGCTGGAGCACTCGGGCGAGGAGCCGTTCGCCGAACTGCCGCCTGAGCCGGAATCCGGTGCCCCGACCGAGGAGGCCCCCCGATGACCCGGTTCGTGCGAATCCAGCTGACCATCTTCGCCGTGGTGACGGTTCTCTCCCTCTCGGTGATGTCGGTCTCGTACCTCAAGCTGCCGACTGCGTTCGGCTGGCAGCGCACCGATGTCGCACTGCAGATGCCGGACACCGGTGGGCTCTACAAGAACGCCAACGTCTCCTACCTGGGCAATGTGATCGGGAGGGTCGACGCGGTCACCCTCAAGCCCGGTCACGTCGTGGCCGAACTGCACTTCGACACGCGGGCGGAGGTCCCCGAGAACGTGCGTGCGCAGATCCGGAGTGTCTCCGCGGTCGGAGAGCAGTTCGTCGAGTTAGTGCCTGAGGGCGAGCCCGTCGGCGAGATGGCCGACGGCACCGTGCTCGGCGAGGACCGGGTCGACATGCCCCAGGGGATCGGCCCCGTCCTGGACCAGGCCACGGTGCTCATGGCGTCGATCGACGACGGCAAGATGCGCCGCGTCATCTCTGAGTCGTTCGACGCGTTCAACGGTTCCGAGCGGGAGCTCCAGCAGTTCCTGGACTCCGCGCAGCTCCTCCTTGAGGAGGCCCAGCGCAACACCGGGGCCACCCGCCAGCTGATCGCCGACGCCGAGCCGGTCCTGGACTCGCAGCTGCGCTCATCGGACTCGATCCGTGCCTGGACCCGGAACCTCGCAGACCTGACCGATCAGCTCCGGGTCAACGAGCCCCAGCTGACCTCGATCATCCAGCGCGGCCCGGACTCGCTGGCCCGGGCGACCAGGGTCCTCAACGATCTGCAGCCGACCATGCCGGTGCTGGTCGCCAACCTGGTGAGCGTCGGCGAGGTTGGCGTGGTCTACAACCGCTCCATCGAGCAGTTGCTCGTGATCTACCCGGCCCTGGTGTCCTCGCTCATCACCGCGATCAACGGCGCCAAGGACACCGGTGAGATCAAGGTGGATTTCAACCTCCAGATCAACGAGACCCCGCCGTGCACCACCGGCTTCTTGCCGGCGGACCAGCGGCGGTCGCCCGCCGACCTGTCCGTGCCCCCGCTGATGAACGGCATCTACTGCAAGGTCCCCAAGGACTCCCAGACGACCGTCCGTGGAGCCCGCAACCTGCCGTGCATGGAGTATCCCGGTCGGCGGGCGGCGTCGCCCGCCGAGTGCGCGGCGAACGACTACCAGCCCGAGGGGATCAACCCCCCGGACACGAGCGAGGTCGGTCCGCCCGGGAACAACCCGAACGGGTGGAACGTTGTGCCGTCGTCCGACACCGGTGAACAGGAGATCCGCACGTCGGCCGCGATGTACGACCCGTCGACGGGCGAATACCTGGGCGCCGACGGCAAGACGTATCGTCAGCTCAATCTCGGTGATGCCGGACGACTCTCGGCGGACGCCGACCTGGCCGACATCCTCACGAACGGAGTGACCTAGTGCCACAGCCGGACGACAACCCCGCCGACCGTGGGCGCCCCTGGCTCACCGTGACCGCGGTGGTCGCGGCGGTCTGCCTCGTGGCCGCCGTCGTCGCGACGTCGCTGTGGCTGGGTGAGCGGAACTCGGCGGCCTCCGTGCGCGCCGACCGGGCCTCCGCTGCCGAACTGGACGCCTCGTACCGTGACTTCGCGACGACTGTGATGACCAAGCTCATGACCATCAGGCAGGAGACGCTGTCGGAGGACGTCGACGAGATCGTCGGCCTGATCGACGGCGATTTCTCGGAGCAGTTCGCGCCTCGCCGCGATTCGTACGAGGACGTCGTCAAGACCACCAATGTCGTCGCCGACGGTGTGGTGTCCGCCGCCGCCGTCGAGCACTCCTACCCCGACCGGGCCGAGGTGATCATGGCGATCGACCAGACCATCGGCAACCCGAAGTCCGATGAGGACCAGGACCGCCAGTACCGTGTGCGCGTGACCGTGAACCGACACGACGACGGCGAGATGAAGGTCACGGGGGTGAACTTCATCCCATGACCACTCCCGACTCCGACATCCGCGCCACCCGTCGCGCCCAGCGCGAGGCCGAACGCGCGGCCCGCGCCCAGCGCAAGGCCGACGCCGCCCGCGAGCGTGCCCTCGAGGCCGCACGGGCCGGTGGGCTGTTCGAGGGCATGGAGGCCATGCCCCGCACCGAGACCGCCGACCCACGATCGGACGAGGACACCGCCGGCGGCGCGACCGCCCGGCCGGCCACCTCGACCCCCTCGCCGTCGCCGGCGTCCCGGGAACCGATCGACCCGGCCCGTCGGCGCACCCTGATCACCGCCCTGGCGCTGGTGTCGGCGGTCCTCGTCGTCGTCACCGGCCTGGCCACGTGGCAGTACGTCGAGGCCCGCGAGGCGACGGCGATCGAGGAACAGATCGCGGCCGCGCCCCGGGCGGCCACCGACGCGGCTCGCGAGATCACCACCCAGATGTTCACCTACGACCACCGGACGGTGGACGCGGACCTCGGAGCGGTACGGGAGCGGCTCGCCGACCCGGCACTGTCGGAGTTCGTCGAACAGTCCATGCCGACCGTCTCCTCCGCCGCCAAGCAGCAGGAGGCCACCGTCTACGCGACCGTCGCCGCCGCCGCGCCGCAGGAGGTGACGGACGCCGAGCGCGTCACCGTGCTGGTCATGCTCAACCGGATGGTCTCCACCAAGGACGCACCCGAGGCGGCCAGCTCGGCCTCACGGTTGAGCGTGGACATGGTCCGCCAGGATGGGACGTGGAAGCTCGCCGAGCTCAACTCGCTCTGACCCGGAAGCGCTCTGACCCGGAAGCGCTCTGACCGCCGGCCGGCGCCCGGGTATGGGGCGCCGCGCGGGGCGGACGGGGTCCTAGTCGTCCGAGGTGGCGTCGAGTGTGTTGAAGAACCGGCGGGCCCACGCGTGGACGTCGTTGCCCAACACCTGACGACGCAGCGACCGCATACGGCGCCGCCGATCCTCGGGGGAGTCGTCGACCGCGGCCATGATGGCGTCCTTGACCCCGTCGAGATCGTGCGGGTTGCACAGGTACGCCTGGCGTAGTTCCGCGGCGGCGCCGGCGAATTCGCTGAGCACCAGGGCGCCGTCGCCGTCGGTGCACGAGGCCACATATTCCTTGGCCACCAGGTTCATGCCGTCCCGCACGGGCGTCACCAGCATGACGTCGGCAGCGGTGTAGAACGCCACCAGTTCCGTCTTCGGGACGGGCCGGTGGATGTAGGTCACCACGGGGTGCCCGATCTCGCCGAACGTGCCGTTGATGCGGCCCACCGACTCCTCGATCCGCGACCGCATGATCTGGTACTGCTCGACCCGCTCGCGGCTCGGCGTGGCCAGCTGGAGGAGGGTCACGTCGGCGGGCTCCAGACGCCCCTCCTCGAACAGCTCCTCCAGCGCGCGCAGGCGGACGTCGATGCCCTTGGTGTAGTCCAGACGGTCCACGCCCAACAGCAGGACCCGCGGCGAACCCAACTCCTCGCGCAGGCGGGCGGCGCGGTCCTGGGTCTCGCGCGTGCGGGCCGTGGCGTCCACGGCCGCGGAGTCGATGGAGATGGGGAACGCGCCGACACGCACCATGCGGTCGTCCACCCGGATCTCGGAGGCGCGGCCCCGCGTCGAGCGCAGTCGGACGGACGGGTAGCCGCGCAGGCGGTTGGCGAGGATCCGGAAGTTGTCCGCCCCGCCGGGCAGGTGGAAACCCACCAGGTCGGCGCCGAGCATGCCCTCGACCAGCTCGGTGCGCCACGGTAGCTGCATGAACAGTTCGACGGGCGGGAACGGGATGTGGAGGAAGAACCCGATGGTCAGGTCGGGGCGCAGCTCGCGCAGCAGACAGGGCACCAGCAACAACTGGTAGTCCTGCACCCAGACGGTGGCACCCTCGGCGGCGGCCTCCGCGGTGGCCTCGGCGAAACGGGTGTTGATCTCGCGGTAGGCGTTCCACCATTCGCGGTGGTACTCGGCCGGCACCACCACGTCGTGGAACAACGGCCAGAGGGTGGCGTTGGAGAAACCCTCGTAGTAGAGCTCGACGTCCTGGGCGGACAGGGTGACCGAGTGGAGGCGGATGCCGTCCGCGTCGAACGGTTCGGGGGCGGCGTCGGGGACGCCGGGCCACCCCACCCAGGCGCCGTCGTTGGCCTTGAGGATGGACTCCAGCGCCGTCACGAGACCGCCGGGGCTGGCCTTCCAGTGTTCGGTACCGTCCCGGTCGATGACGAGGTCCACGGGGAGACGATTGGCGACGACGACGAAGTCGGCACCTGCTCCGGTGGACGTGTGCCCGGTACCGCTCGTCATCGGTTGCCCCCTCGCGTGGATCGCTGTGGTCTGGTTACTCGGCGTCCGCCGTCACCTGCGGCTCCGGACCGATCCCCAGCATGTCGAGGAGCATCCGGCACTCGTCGGCGTCGGCCGAGTACGAGGCCACGACCTTGCGGGCCATGTCGGCGGTCTCGTCCGCGACCGGCTCCAGGTCGTCGAGCTCGGGTTCTTTGCTGGCGGCAGCGGATGCCATCGGAGTCCTCCTGTGATCGGTGGGGGGCGCGCGCCCTGTTCGGGCGACATCGTCCGCTGCCGATCCTACGTCACCCGTCCGCGGCCGCCGACCGGCGCAGATTGCGGGTCACCCACTCACCGAACACGATCCCGGCGGCCAGTGCCACCGCGATCGCCAACGCCTGGAACATCAGGCCCAGACCGATACCCGTCTGGTCGCTCGTCAGCGCCGACAGGCCGCGGTACACCGACAGGCCCGGCAGGAACGGCGTGATGCCGGCGATGGTCACGACCAGCGGCGGGACGGTGGCGATACGGGCGAGGATGCCGCCGATCAGGCCCATCGTGCAGGCTGCGAGGGCGGACCCCACCACCACTCCCAGTCCGGTGGCCATGACCGCCTGGAAGATGAGCATCCCGATCGCGCCGACGGCCGCGGCGAGCCAGGTCGCGCGCACCGTCGCATAGCTCGCCACGGCGAACCCGGCGGCGCCCACGCCCGCGGCGAACACCGCGATGTGGACCGCGGCGTTGCCGGCGATGGCCGGGTCGATCGGGGGAGGGGACATACCGAGCCGCTCGAACACCGCGAGCGCGATCGTGATCCCGCCCAGGACCCCGCCGGTCATGACCATCGTCTCGACCCCTCGCCCGGCGGAGGTCACGGGGAACCCGGTGATGGCGTCCTCGATGGCGCCGACGAGGGTGAGCCCGGCGAGCAGCACGATGATCCCGGCCGCGACCAGCTGGGACGGTTGGACCTCGATGAAGTTGTTGCTCACGGCCACGTACGCGGCGAGGGCCCACGCGGCTGCGATGAACCCGCCCACGACCTGCTGGAAGAAGGTCGGCAGCCGGTGACGGTCCAGGTAGCGGTTGGCGTACATTAGGGCGAACGTCGAGACCATGGAGATGAGGCCGGCCAGCGGGCTGCCCCCGAGCTGGATGACGACCGCGCACCCCAGCATCGCCCACCCCAGGACCGCGACCCGGAAGGAGTGCGGGTGCGGGGAGGCCACGATCCTCTCGACCTCGGCGGCGGCCTGGTCGACGGTGAGCTGGCGGCGCACGATGAGGTCGATGAGACGGGAGACGCGGGTCACCCGCGTCATGTCGACGGTGCGGTAGTTGACCACCCGGATGACCGAGATCGGCGGTCGTCCGCGACGTCGGTTGACCCCGATGGTCAGCGACGTGAAGGTGACCTCCACGGTCGCGCCCGGCAGGCCGAACGCCGCCGCCACGGACTCGGCCTGGGCGACGGTGTCCGCCGCACCCTCACCGGAGGATAGGAGGATCCCGCCGATCTCGAGGGCGAGGTTGAGCACGTCGGTGACGGCGCCGTCGTCGTCGAGGTCGACCGGCGCCATGGGGGACAGCGGGGGTTCGACCGCCAGGTCCATGGCGGACTTGCGCAGTCCCATCCACGCCAGGGGTCGGGTGAGCGGTGCCGGTGCGTCGCGGGTCTCCACGGTGCACACCGTAGTCAAGAGCCCCGACGGTGGCCGGGTTAGGATGTCCGGCGGGACGCGACGGTGTCGCTGCCCGTGCTGGAGTGGCGCAATTGGTAGCGCACCCGACTTGTAATCGGGCGGTTGCGAGTTCAAGTCTCGTCTCCAGCTCTCTGACCAGGGAGAACGTCGACTAGGTCGCCGAATCGGCCGCCTCATCCACCCGAAACCCACCCGAAACGGGGCCGAGGGCGTCGAGGGCGGACCGCAGGTCGGGCGCGGTGGCGGCGCGTTCGATGTAGTGCGCGGCGGTGACGCGGGACCCGGAGTGTCCGAGCTGAGCGGCGGCGGCGTCGATCCCGACGGCCCGCTCGACGATGGTCGCGGTGGTCTTGCGGAGCACGTGCGGCGTCACCCACTCGAATCCCTCGCCGCGCGCCGCCCTGAGTTGCCGGCGGACGTTATCGGGGGAGCGTGGCCCACCCCTGGCCGAGGGGAACACGAGCCCGTCGTCGGCCGGGAGGTCGCGCGCGGCCTGTCGACGGAGCGCCGCGACGACGAACGCGGGCAGGATCACCCCGCGGTGCCCCGCCGAGGTCTTGGCCGTGGGCTGACGGACGTACCTGCCCCCGACGAACACGACGGTCCCGCGGACCGTGAGCGTCGGCAGGGCGGCGTCGAGGTCGAGATCCTCCCACCGCAGGGCGAGAGCCTCGCCGATCCGCACGCCGGAGCCGAGGAGTACGTCGACGAGCTCGGCGAGGTCGTCCCCACGCGGCGGACCCATCGTGTTCCCGCCGCACCACGCGGCGACGTTGGCCCGGAACTGTGCGACCTCGTCGAGGGTGAGCGCGCGGACCACCTTGGCGGGGCGGTGCCGCGTCGAGGTGTCCCGGACGGGGTTGTGCTCGATCGCATCGTGGCGAGCCGCGAGCGCGAACATGCCGGAAAGGATGACCCGGCACCACTTGGCCGTCGCGTCCCCGTCCACGGCGCGGAGGAACCGGTCGAGCTTGCCCACCGACGCCTCACCGACCCGCACGCCGCCGAGTGCCGGGGTGATGTGCTTGTCGATGGTCGCGCGGTACTTCTCGACTGTCTGCGGTGTCCGCCGCCCGTCGTCGAGGGTCGCCACCCACGCGGCGGCGAGGTCGACGAGCTCGGTGTCGGCGGTGATGTCCTGGCCGTCCGACGGCCGCGCACGGTCGCGGAGGTAGGTCACGAGTGCCCGCTCGGCCGCTGCGCCGGTCTTGCCGGTGCGCTCCACCACGCGGGTAACGCCGTCGTGGTCCCGGTACTTGGCCCGTGCGCGCCACCGGTCGGGCCCGAGTTCGGCGCGGGTGATCCTGCCCCAGGTCCCCAGTGGCAGGGGATGCCTAGGCACGGCCGGCCCGTAGCTCGGCCACCTTCAGCTCGGCGGCTGCGAGCCGTTCCCGCGCCCGGCCGAGTTGGCGCTCAAGCTCGGCCTTATCGAGCGGGCCGTGAGGGGTGAGCCCCGCGGCGAGCACCTGCATCGAAATCTCGTCGACGAGGTACCGCAGGTCGACCCTCTGCCGTACCGCCTCGATGAGGTCAGTCCGCGTCGGGACGGGGTTGTTCGCCCCGCGAGCCTCCCCGGTGAACCAGCGCATCGCCTCCCACGCCGGCACCCACACCTCGGGCAGGACCTCGGTGGACTCGTCGGGTAGGCCGGCGAACAGCAGCTCGACGGGAGGGACCTCGAGCGCGGCGGCGAGCACCTGCACCTCGGCCATGTCCAGCTTCCCGCCCCGGTGCCCGCCCTCGAGCTTGGCAATCGTGCCCCGGGTGATCGGGTAACCGTGCTCGGCGGTGCGGGTGGCGAGCTGGACAGCTGAGAGGCCGAGGGAGTGCCGTAGACGGGCGACGTTCTCGCCCACGAGGGCCACCTGACGGGCCGCCCACTCCCGCGCCTCTGCGCTACCTCGGGTGTCCCGGCCGTCATCTTCTGTGTTCCGCATAGCGACAACTTACCCGGAATGAGTGGCGCTGGCTAGAAACTTGGTCTACTGTTCTCTCTAGCGGCAACTTACGCCCAAAGTTGCCCCACACGAGAAACGAGGTCTCCAATGACCCCCGACGAGATCGACCGCCTCGGCGTCTCCTGCGACCTGATCACCGCCGCCCGCGCCCTCGGAATCGGCAAGTCGACGGCCTACGCCGCCGCCCGCGCCGGGACGTTCCCGGTCCGCGTGCTCAAGGTCGGCAGCCGGTACGTCGTGCCCACCGCCGACCTGCGCACCGCGCTCGGCCTGGCCCCCACTGCCTGAAAGGCACACCGCTACGACCCCACACGCTCACCGTGCCCCCCGAAGGAGGCCCACGCATGGCCCCCGCCACCGCCTTAGCCCCGCTCCCTGACGTACTGCGCGAGCCGTACGGCCTCGACTACATCGACCCCGCCGACATGCCGTGGGTGTTGCTCAACGAGGACCACGCGGGCGTCGACAACCTGCGCCTCGAGGGCGTACCCGTCCTGAGCGTCGAGGGCGGTCTCGCCGAGGTCGAACAAACGTCGTTCGCCGCACTCACCGCCGGGTGTCGGCTGGTCTACCCACTCCTGACCGCCGAGCGTGACCGGGACGCGGTCCGAAAGGCCATGCGTCACATCCGCGAGAGCTCGGGTGTCCAGCCGTTCGCCTACGGCTACGACCCGGCCAAGTACCCGGACCCCGTCGGCGATCACCTCGCGGGCATGGTCGTCGAGTCCCCCGGCGGGCGACTGTTCGTCGATGCCCCGGCGAGCGCCGAGACGACCCCGTCCGCGCCCTCGTGGGATCCCGTCGACCTCGGCCCTGTCCTCGACGGCACCCTGCCCGAGGTCAAGCCCACCATGCTCGCCCGCACCGACGGCGTGATGATGCTCTATCCGGGGCTGACGCACTCGATCCACGGCGAGAGCGAGAGTTTCAAGTCGGGCGTCGCTCAGGCTGCGGTGGTCCAGGTGCTCGACGCGGGCGGACGCGCCGTCTATGTCGATTATGAGTCCGACCCCCGGTCGGTAATGGCCCGTCTCGTCGCGTTCGGTGCCGAGCCGTCGGTGCTGCGCGACCCTGAGCGGTTCGTGTACGTCCGCCCCGAGGCGAACCCGCTGGCCCCCGCCGAACGGGCGGCGTATGACCGCCTGCTCGCCGACCCTGCCGACCTCGTCGTGCTCGACGGCGTGACCGATGCCCTCGTGCAGTTCGGCGCTAAGTCGGTCGACGCCGACGAGGTCACGCGGTGGGTGTCCGAGGTCCCGCACCGCATCGCCGACCGGACCGGCGCGGCCGTGGCGATGGTCGACCACGTGACAAAGTCCAACGACGGCCGCGGCCGGTTCGCCATCGGTTCCCAGGCCAAGATGAACGGCCTCACCGGGGCGGCGTTCACCATCGAGATCATCGAGCCGTGCGGGATCGGTCTCATCGGCCGCGTCTCGATCCGTGTGGGCAAAGACCGCCCCGGCCGGATCCGTGAGAAGGCGGGGGAGTTCCGCGCGAGCGACCGGACCCAACCCATCGCCGAGGTCGTCGTCGACGCCAAGACCACCCCCGGCCACACCAGCGTGACGTTCCAGCCCCCGGCAGGGATCGCCGAGGGCGCCGCCCCGAAGCCCTTCCGGCCGACCGTGCTCATGGCCAAGGCCAGCGCCTACGCCGAGAAGCGCGGCGACGAGTGGCTATCCCAGAACAAGATTGCCACCGGCGTCGGCGGTAATCGGGGCGCTGCGTTGCGCGCGGTCGAGCTGCTGATGTTCGAGGGCTACCTCGACAAGCAGGTGTCCGAGAGCGGTAAGAGCTCCACGCTGCGCCATGCCCGCCGGTACGTCGAGGCCGAGGATCCGCTCTCCGACAAGTTCGATGACCCCCAGTTCGGCACGCCCGGCAGCGCCGCCGAGACGCCTCCCAATCCCTTCCCCGCGACCTGAAACGGAGACCCACCACCATGCACCGCCCCGACCGCACCCACCCCGAGGACCCGGACACCCGCGCTATCGCGGACCGTGCCCGCATGTCCTACGACGAGACCGCCGAGATGTTGGCCGGGTTCCGGTCCGCGCTGCGGCAGGCCACCGACCTCCCGGCCGCAGGCGGCGGTGACGGCCAATGAGCCCCGCCCGCGACCACCGCGCGTCGGCCGAGAACTGGCCGGCCCCGCACAAGGCCCGCAAGGTCCCCTGGCCGCGCATGGCGGTCATCACCGACGCGCCACAGGTGCGGTGGGTCCACCGTGCCTCGTGTCACGGGCGGTGGGACGAGTTCGACCCGAGCCCGGCGCACGAGACCCGCGCCGAGCTCAACGTGCGAGTCGCCAGCGCCGCGAAGATCTGCCGGACGTGCCCGGTCCGGGCCGCGTGTGACGAGTTCGCCGAGACCACATCCCCGCGCGTGACCGGGATCTACGCCGGGAAGTACCGCAGCGCCGCAACCTCGAAAGATCGGAGCACCACCCCATGACCACCTACCGCCCCCACCCCCGAGCCCGTCAGGCCGTCCGCGAGGCCCTCGGCCACTACCCGCTCGGCTTGACCTCGACGGAGCTGCGCCGCCGTTGCGGCGGGCTCGTCCACGCCATCGACGAGGACGGCCGCAACGTCACCGAGGACCTCGCCGTCGTCCTCGAGTACCTGCTCGACGAACAGCTCGTCGAACAGCGCCTCGTCGGCCGGTCCGTGAGGTACGTCGACGCCGTCACCTACCCCGCCACCACCACCGAGAGCGAGACCGAACGATGACCGACCAGACCCCGAACCCCACCCCGAACGACGTCCTGCTGACCGCCGACGCCGCGGTCGACGCCGCCGCCCTGCTCGGCGCGATCCACGCCGCCGACTACCACCGGGCCGACGATCTGCTCCGCGGTGCCGAGAATCCGGTGGCGGTGTGCCGGACCCTGGCCCTGTGGGCGCTGGCCGGTATCGCCGGTGCCTGCGGCCGGGACCCCGAGACGATGACCGGCTACATCGAGGCCATGACCGAGGACGCGATCGGTAGGCGAGACGCCGCCCACGCCGCCGTCCTGGCCGAGGTCGAGGGCCGCACCGACGGGACCGAGGGCGGTGACGGCGCATGATCACCGCCGACCCCACCCAACCGTTCACCGAGGACGACGTGCCCGTCGTGGACCCGGCTACCCTGCCCGAGTTCTATCCGCTCGACGATCCACGAGGGTGGCTCACGCCGCGCGCACCCCTGCCCGGCGACCTCGACCGGGCCGAGCAGGAGACCGAGATCGACGACGTGACCGAGAAGCGCACCTTGCGCACGGCCACGCCCGTGGAACTTGCCCTGCTGCGGGCGGTGTACGGGTACAGCCCGACCGAGACGCCGCCCGGTCTGCCCACCATCGTCACCCGCCGCCCCGGCATCCGGTGCCGACGGTGGCCGACCCTGCGCGTGGACGAGACCGGTGCACCTGCACCTGCACCCACCGCGCCGATCTACACCCCGCCCCCGCCGCCCCCGGCACCCGAGCCCGACCCCGTCGAGCCCGCGCCGACCGACCCCGAACCCACGACCCCCGACGAAGGGACCACTGCACCATGAACGTCTCACGCGCACACCTGCTCGCCGCACTCCGATTCCTCGACGGCCCCGACGGCGGTGGATCCGGTGGCACCCCGCCCGGCGACAACGGCGGCAAGCCCGCCGGGGCAGCGGACGGCACGGGCGGCGACAACGGCGACCGGGGGTCCGGCGACGAGGACGACCCCGACGCCGACGCCGACGAGGACCCCGCCGACAAGGGTGACCGGCAGGCCCGCCGGGATGAGAACACCCGCGCCAAGCTCAAGGAGGCCGAGGCCGCGCGGGAGACCCTGGCCGCCAAGGTGGAGAAGCTCCAGCGGGCCGAGGTGGAGCGGATCGCGGGTGGTGTGCTGGAACAGGCGGCGGATCTGTTCGAGGTCGGCGGCATCGCCCTGGCCGATGTACTCACCGAGGACGGCGAGGTCGACGAGACCGAGGTGCTCGCCCTCACCGCCGCGTTGGCTGACAGCCGCCCCGGTCTGGCCAAGGGTGCCCGCCGCCCGGCCCGAGGTGGTCATCCCGACTGGGGTCACTCCCGGTCCAACGTCGAGGGCGTCGGCGGCGGGAAGCCGTCGTGGGGTGAGGCCCTGATCCGTCGGGAAGGATCCGGCACCCGGTAGACGAACCGTCACTGTGACGTAACATGAGAGGCGACACCCACCCTGCGGGATGCGGGAGGGTGTCGCCTCTCCTCGTCGGCGGGATGCCGACCAGCCCCACGGCCGCGGGATGCGCCGGGCTCAACCCCCGTACGCACCCACGCCCAGGAGGCGCATCATGGCCGGTTCGGTCGAATACAAGGCAATCCTCACCCCGGAGCAGGTTCTCGAGCTGGTGATCCGTCCGCTGGAGCGGGCGGCCGTCGCCGCCGAGGCCGCGGACGTTGTTCACATCACGAGCAACAAGGCGCGGTTCCCGATCATCACCGCCGACCCGAGCGCCGAGTGGGTCCCCGAGGGCGGCAAGATCCCGATCAGCAACGGCACCGCCACCGAGCTGACCGTCGAGCCGGCCAAGCTCGCCGTGCTGTCGACCATCACAAATGAGTTGAGGGACGACTCCTCGCCGGCCGCGACCGACGCGATCGGTGAGGGCCTGCTGCGTGACGCCGCCCGCAAGCTCGATCAGGCGTGGCTCTCGGCCCCCGTGACCAACGGCCCCGCGGAAACTCTCGCCAGCGTGACCGGGGTGAACACGATCCCCGTATCCGGCGCGCTCTCCTCGCTGGACGCGTTCACCGATGCCGCCGCCGCCATCGAGGATCACGGCAGCGTCACCGACTGGATCATGGCCAAGGCCGACGTGGTCCGCCTGGCCAAGCTGCGCAAGTCCACCGGCTCGAACGAGGGCCTGCTCAGCGTCGATCCCACCCAGCCGTCGCGCCGGATGATCGAGGGTGCGCGGATCCACATCAGCCCGTACGCCACCGAGGGCACGATCTACGGTGTCGACAAGTCCCAGGTCAAGACCGTGATCCGCGAGGACGCCACCGTCGAGACCTCGGACCAGTTCCTGTTCGACACCGACTCGACGGCTCTGCGGCTCATCATGCGCGCGGCGTTCGGGTTCCCCAACCCCGGCGCGGTGTCCAAGATCGTGGTGTCGGCGTGACCACCACAGCCGAGCGCGAGGACCTGGCCGACATCACCATCGGCGAGCACCCCGACCACCTCGTGTGGGACGGCCGCACCGTCGAGGCCGGGGTCGTGCTGGCCGGGATCCCCCGCGCCACCGCCGAGATGCTGGAGCGCCTCGGCCACGGCCGCGTCTATCGCGGCTGACCACATGACCCCCGACCAGCGCACCTCGCGCCGGTATGCTGGCCGGGTACCGCGCCCGGGCCGCATACCCGGACACCGCGGGGCGGGTAACTTCTGGCCCGCACACGCCGCCCGTCTGTCCTCACACCGAGGGCAGGCGGGCGGTGGTCTATCCCCTCGACCTCGGCGGGCCCGTGCCCGCGCCGCGCACCAGGTGGGGCAGCGGATCGGCGTCCACCCCGCGGCCGGGACCACCGAGGCCGCGTGTTGTACGAGGTCACCAACACCCACGATGCGCAATCCCCCCGACCACATCGCGGGATCACGCCGTCGGTGCTGGCTGCGACCATGACGTCGACACCCTCGCCACGACGACCACCCCCGCCGCGCAGGGCTCACCTTGTGGACTACCCACAACGACCCCGCGGCCGTGCCCATCCGCACCCACATCGACCCTGCCCCACGGCCACCTCGCCGGCGGGCACCACCACCACGACCAGGAGGACCCCATGCCCAGAGCCCCACGACGTTGCCCCGGCTGCGAGACCAACCTCGTGCATCCCCCGGCCAAGTACTGCGAGACCTGCACGCCGCGCAAGAACTGGCAGGGATCGCGCCGAGGTAAGGCCACGGCCGGCGCACCGTGGCGCAGGTTGCGCGCCGAGATCCTCGAGCGCGATGACTACCGGTGCTACCTCTGCGGGCAGGACGGTGTCGACCACGTCGATCACATCGTGTGTGTGGCCGAGGGTGGCACCGACGACCCGAGCAACCTCGGCGCGATCTGCCGACGGTGCCACGCCAAGAAGACCGCGGCCGAGGGTGGACGCGCCCCGCGCGCCCCGAGGTCCACCGAGGTCGACATGAGCGAGTCCCGGCGGCTGCGCGAGCTGTACTGACGCGGCCCTGACGGCCTGACGACCTCGCGCCCACCCTCGGACCCACGGCGCGGGCGGGAGGCCGTCAGCGTGGACGCTGGCCGGTGCTGTGACCCCTGGGGCACCACCTCATCCCCCGGGGGCGTTGTACAGCCGACCCGCTCTGTCCGCTTTGCCGAGTACGGACTGGGGAAGTCGATGGTGACATGTCAACGAGGGGGTCTCAGGGGTCCCAGGGGGCCGTATCGGGACCCTCCCCGCGGCGGGAACGATGAGGGAACGGCCGGGAACGATGCTGGTCACGGCGGGGAACGATGAGGGAACGGTGGGAACGGACGCCCGTCCAGGAGGGTTTCGGGCGCTCGGAAGCCCCCGGAATCGACACAGGGTCACGGCTGAGGGTCGAGGCCGGGGGAGAGGGTGGCCCCGTGGGGTGGGGTGGTCGTCGCGGCCGGGTGTCGTGCTCGCCGCCGCCACCCACCCACATCGGGCACGGGTGTTTGAGGGCAACCCCGCCGCGTAGCGGTGGGGGCGGCAGCCCCCGATCCGAGGTCCCCGCCGCCAGAGGGTGACCGTGCCCGGTGAGGGTGACCGCCGCCGCCTGAGGGTGAGGTCTGCTCAGCCGGTGGGCCGTGGTCTTGACCTTCTCATTTCATACCGGGGGTCGGCCTGATGTGTTCCCCCGTCCTAGTAGACGGGGGAGAACACTGGTACACATCGAGGCGGGGGCCGAGTACACATGCCGGTACACTTCGGAAACCGCAGGTCAGGGCCGAGTACACATCGGGTACACATTGGTACATATCGCCAAAAGCGGCCCGGTACACATTCGGTACACATTGGTTCCAGACCCCCACCGGCTGAGCGGTCGACGCACCTCGAAGTGGACTGTCTGGGACCGGCTGAGCGGCTGTGCGGACGTGTCCTCGTCGGGCTGTGCGACCGCTACACTGGACGGTGCGCGGTGAGCGTGCATGAGTGCGGCGACGGCCCCGGGATTGAGCACCCCGGGGCCGTTGTCGTTTCGGGTGGGTCGCCCACCTTTTACCCACCCAAATCAGATGAGACTGACGAACACTAGCCGGAATCGTGAACACTCCGAATCGCGTAGACCTGCACTAGCCGGAATCCCGAGCACTCGCGGTAGGGCCGAACCTGCCCACAGTACACCGGGCGGTTGCGAGTTCAAGTCTCGTCTCCAGCTCTCGCGTGGCGTCGGCGGTCGAGCCGGAAGCTGAGGACAGGCCAAGGATGAGGCCGTCCCAGTTGTCGCGAGGTGCCGAGCCGCGCGGGGAACCGCAGTTCAGTAATCATTGTTAGCTTCCGTCTACTGGTGAGTAGAATGTTCTCGACACGCCCGTCGCCAGAAAGACGCAGCCGAGATGACGCTGAGATGAGACAGTCCGCACGAGAGATCGCCACGGCCTGGATGGCCGCCCTCGCGTCCGGTGACGCCGAGAGGACCGTGGCCCTGTCCTCCCCGTCGATCGTCTATACGACGGGCCAGGTCAGGCGCTATGTCGGGCACGACGGTGTCCGCGACATCGTGTCCGACCTCTCCCGGCTGGCCGGCTTCCTCACCATCGCGGTGGAGGGGGAGATCCTGGAATCCGAGGGGGTCGTCGCGCTGCGCCGGATCGAGCGGTACACGTTGCCCAGTGGCGGGATCGAGATCCGGGGCTGTTCCTTCGTGGAAGTCGAGGACGGGGTGGTCACGCGATGGGCGGATTACAAGAGCATGGAAACGATCGATGACGTCATCGGATGACGGGCCGGGGAGCGGCATGGGTGGACGACGGCCGCGCGACGGGGGCCCCGGCGACGTGGCGAGGGCGTTGGTCGAGGCGGCGCTCTCGGGCGACTTCGAGGCCGCCAGGTCGTACTGCGCTCCGGATATCACCCTGACGCTGGAGGGCATCCAAACCGTCAGTGGCCACGAGGGACTCCGGCAGCTCCTGGAGTTCAACGCCGAGATCGCGACCGACGTCGTCATCGAGATCCACCATGTGCTCGGCTCCGACGATACCGCGGCGCTCAACCGCACCACCCACCTCACGGTGGGGGGGAAGCGGCTACGGGTCGAGGTCGGGTCGTTCTTCACCCTCCGCGACGGGCTCGTCGCGGACTGGACCGACTACCAGGACATGCAGAACGTCTGGCGGGCTCTCGGCCACTGAACCGGAGGGGCGGGAGGACGAGTCGGGGTCCGGGTCAGGCCTCCGGGACGAACTCCCCGTAGCCCAGTTCGCGCAGCGACCGCCGGATGGTCTCCGCCGCCGCGTCGGATTCCTCGGCGGGCGCGTCGGGGTCCGCCAGTGACAGGTCGAACCCGGACATGTCGTCGGCGGGGAAGATGTGGATGTGGGTGTGTGGCACCTCGAAGCCGGCGATGAGATACCCGGCGCGCGCCGCGCCGAGGCCTCCCACGACCGCCTTGCCGACGGCCTGTGCGACCTCGTTGAGCCGGGTCAGCAGCGCGGGCTCCAGATCCGTCCACCGATCGACCTCCGCGCGCGGGACGACCAGGGTGTGTCCGGGCGCGACCGGCGCGATGGTGAGGAAGGCGACCACCTCGGGGTCCTTCCAGACGAACCGGCCGGGCAGTTCACCGGCGATGATCTTGCTGAAAACGGTCGACATGGACCCCAGCCTACGTATCGGGGGCGATGACCTCAGGTGGCAGACTGGCGAAAAGTGGTCTAATGGATGTATCCGCCACCCGCCGGGTGGCCCCCGTTCTCTCTACATACGCGAAGGAGCATCGACATGGTCGAGGCAGGTATTGCGACGGCAGAGGGTGCGGTGAAGAAGAAGGCCTACCACCACGGCGATCTGCGCAACGCCATCATCCAGGAGGCCACCGCGCGCGCGAGGGTCTCAGGGGAGAAGGCGATCATCCTCCGGGAGATCGCCCCGCACATCGGGGTGTCCGCCACCGCGGCGTACCGCCATTTCGCCAATCGGCAGCAGCTCGTCGAGGAGGTCGCGGCCCGCGGGTTCGTCGAGTTGGTCGGGCGCGTGGCGGCCTCGGCCGTCGGCGGTGCGGAGTCCGATCCGGTCCTCGCCGCCTACCTCCAGTTGCGCGAGGCGGCCCTCGCCGTGGTGGAGTTCGCGATCGACGAGCCGGCGTGGGCCCGGACGATGATGGAGAACCTGGGCCCGTCGGAGACCGTCGCCGCGCACGCCGATGCCATCAACGTGGAGTTGCAGGCGATCGTCGAGCGCGGGATCGAGGCGGGGGCGTTCCGGCCCGGCGTCGTCATGAACGACGAGCTGCCGCTGTGGGCGGCGATCGACGGACTCAGCGCCCAGGCGATGTTCGGGATCCGCCCGATGCGGACCCCGGACGCCGCACGGTCGACCGCACGGACCATTGATCTGTGTATGACGGACCTGCTCACCGACGAGGGTCTGCGGTCCCGCGACGCGGCGTTCCCCGCCGCCGACATCACCGCCGACGCAGGGGTCTAGAGCCCGTTCGTTCCGGGCCGGGCCAACCCGGCGCGGCGGCCGGGCTACTGTGGTCGTCGTGCGCATTCTCGTGATCGGTTCCGGTGCCCGTGAGCACGCCCTCCTCGTCGCCCTCGCCGCGGATCCCGCGGTGACGGAGTTGCACGCCGCGCCGGGCAACCCCGGCATGGTGCAGGCGCAGTGCCACGAACTCGCGGTGACCGATCCGGCAGCCGTGACGGCCCTGGCCCGCAAGCTCGACGCCGGACTGGTCGTCATCGGTCCCGAGGTGCCCCTGGTCGCGGGCGTCGCCGACGCCCTGCGCGAGGCCGGGATCCCGGTGTTCGGCCCGTCCGCCGAGGCCGCCCGCATCGAGGGATCCAAGGCGTTCGCCAAGGACGTCATGGCGGCTGCGGGTGTGAAGACCGCGCGCGCCGAGATCGTGGACTCGCCCGCCGACCTCGACGACGCACTCGACCGCTTCGGTCCGACCTGGGTGGTCAAGGACGACGGGTTGGCCGCCGGCAAGGGGGTCGTCGTGACACCCGATCGCAACGCGGCCCGTGCGCATGCTCTCGCCTGTCTCGACGACGGGCACCCGGTGCTGTTGGAGTCGTTCCTCGACGGTCCGGAGGTCTCCCTGTTCTGCCTGGTCGACGGCGAGACCGTCGTGCCGTTGCTGCCCGCCCAGGACCACAAGCGGGTCGGCGAGGGCGATCGCGGTCCCAACACCGGCGGGATGGGCGCCTACACGCCGCTGCCGTGGTTGCCGCAGGGGATGGTCGACCGGATCGTCACCGAGGTGTGCGAGCCGGTGGCCCGCGAGATGGTCGCCCGTGGCTGCGGCTTCTCCGGCCTGCTGTACGCGGGGCTGGCGATCACCTCGTCCGGGCCCGAGGTCGTGGAGTTCAACTGCCGCTTCGGCGACCCGGAGACACAGGCCGTACTGGCGCTGCTCGAGTCGCCGCTGGGCGAGGCACTGCATGCCGTGGCGACCGGCCGACTCGCCGAACTGCCGCCGCTGGTGTGGCGGGACGGCGCCGCCGTGACCGTGGTCCTGGCCGCCGAGCACTACCCGGCGACGCCGCGGCGCGGTGACCTCATCGAAGGCGCCGAACAACCGGGCGTGCTCCACGCCGGCACGGCCCGCGACGCGGAGGGCCGACTCGTCTCCGCCGGGGGCCGGGTCCTGTCGGTCGTGGGCACGGGGGCGGACCTGACAGCCGCCCGGGCCGAGGCCTACCGGGTCCTCGACGGCATCGAGCTCGGCGGCGGGCACTTCCGCCGGGACATCGGCCAGGCCGCAGAGGAGGGGCGCATCAGCCTCCCCGGCTGACGCGCCCCACGCGATCAGCGCGAGTAGAGCTCCATCCGGGGCACCTGCGCGACCAGCCACGGGCTGAAGGCGAACGGGGTGGCGTCGACCGAGGTGCGGACATCCGTCGGACGGGCCCAGTGGTGCGCGCACACCTCGTCGGCCCGCGGGTTCACCTCGGCGCGGATGCGGGCGGTGAACACCGGGCAGATCTCGTTCTCGACGATCCCCGAGTCGTCGACGGCCCGGTAGCGGAAGTCCGGTACCGCGGGTTCGATCGAGTCCACCCGGGTTCCGAGCTCCTGCTCGGCCCGCCGGACTATCGCCTCGACCGGATCCTCGCCCGGACCGGGGTGGCCGCAGAACGAGTTCGTCCAGATGCCGGGCCAGGTCCGCTTGTCCAGAGCTCGCCGGGTGAGGAGCACGCGCCCCTCGTCGTCGACGACATGGCACGAGAACGCCAGGTGCAGCGGCGTATCCGTGGTGTGGACCGTGGCCTTGTCGGCGGTACCGATCGGGTTGGCGTCGTCGTCGAGGAGGACAACGAGCTCGGTGGGCACGGACGGCGACCCGGTGGCGCGGGACCCGGCGGTGGCGGGGGACTCGGAAGGGGAGGACATGCCGCCCAGCCTAGGCAATTCCGGCGGGCCCGGCCGCCGCACGCAGCGGGAGAGCCGCCGCTCCGGGCACCGCCGGCAGTCGGTCAGCCCGCGAGGCTGCGGGCGATCACCAGCCGCTGGATCTGGTTGGTGCCCTCGAAGATCTGGGTGATCTTGGCCTCGCGCATGTACCGCTCGACAGGGAACTCGCGGGTGTAGCCCACACCGCCCAGGACCTGCACCGCGTCGGTCGTCACCTTCATGGCGGCGTCGGTGGCGGTGAGCTTGGCGATCGAGGCCTCCCGCGAGTAGGGGCGGCCGGCGTCCTTGCGGCGGGCGGCGTCGAGGTAGGCGGCGCGGGCCGACGCCACCGCGGCGGCCATGTCGGCGAGGAGGAACCCCAGCCCCTGGTGGCCGATGATCGTCTTGCCGAACGCCTCCCGCTCGCGGGCGTAGGCGACCGCGTCGTCGAGTGCGCGCTGGGCGATGCCGGTGGCCACCGCGGCGATGCCGAGGCGGCCGGAGTCCAGGGCCGAGAACGCGATGCGCAGGCCGTCGCCCTCCGCGCCGAGCAGGCGGTCCGCGTCGACCCGGGCGCCCTCGTACGAGGCGGTGGTGGTGGGGACTCCGTTGAGGCCCATCTTGTCCTCGGGCTTGCCGAAGTGCAGGCCCTGGGTCTCGCGCGGGATGAGCAGGCACGAGATCCCACGGGAGCCCTCGCCGGTGCGGACGAAGGTGTTGTAGACGTCCGCGATCCCGCCGTGGGTGATCCACGACTTGGTGCCGTTGACGACGAACACGGAACCCGGGCCGTCGCCCTCCCGCTCCGCGCGGCACCGCAGGGCGGCGGCGTCCGACCCGGCCTGCGGCTCGGACAGCGAGTAGGCGCCGATCTGCTCGCCGGCGAGCATTCCCGGCAGCCACTCGGCCTTCTGCGCGTCGGTCCCGACGGTGGCGAGCGGGAAGCAGGACAGGCCGTGCACGCTGGTCGCCACGGCGACGGCCGCCCAGCGGGCGCCGAGCTCCTCCAGGACCTGCAGGTACACCTCGTAGGGCTGGTCGCCGCCGCCGAACTCCTCCGGGTAGGGCAGGCCCAGCAGCCCGACCTCGCCGAGCTGGACGAACAGGCCCTCGGGGTAGGTGTGGTTCCGCTCGTGCTCGGCGGCGATCGGCTCGAGGAGTTTGTCCGCGACGGAACGCGTCATCTCGAGCAGTTCGTACGCCTCGTCGCTGGGGAGCAGGCGGTCCACGGCCATGGGGTCCTCCGGGTGCGGGTGGGGGACCGTGCGGTCCCCGGGGTCGGTCGACTCCCATTAGAGTGCACCGCCACCACGCGGGCCGCCCAGCCCCGATAGTGGGGGTGCCCGTTGGTGGGTGCTGCTGGTGCGTCGTGGGTCACGTGCGACACAATCTGGCGGTATGACCGAGACCACCGCGTCCACGCCCCTGTCGCCGGAGCAGTTGCTGGCGATCTACGACGTCCCCGGTGCGAGCGCCGCGGAGTTCCTGTGCGACCGCCACGCCCCCGAGGCGGTCGCCTTCACCGTCATCGACGCCGACCTGTCCGGGCGGGACATCACCTACGGTGAGCTGCGGACCGAGAGCGAGAAGGTCGCCGCGGCGCTGGCCGAGCTCGGCGTGGGCGAGGGCGACCGGGTGGCCACGCTGATGTCCAAGTCCGCGGACCTGGTGTTCACCCTCATGGGGATCTGGCGACTCGGTGCCGTCCACATGCCGCTGTTCACCGCCTTCGCGTGGCCGGCCATCGAGATGCGTCTCACCGGTGGCGACGCCAAGGTGGTCGTCTCCGACGCGGACCAGCGCGGGAAGCTCGAGAGCGTCGCGGTCCCGGTGGTCGTCGCCGGCCTGGCGGACTGCCCCGAGGCCCGCGACGGCGACCTCGACCTGGCCACGATCACCGCCGCCCAGCAGCCCGGCCTCGCCGCGGCGGTCACCGGCCCGGACGCCGGCCTGGTCATGCTGTTCACCTCCGGCACCACCGGCACCCCGAAGGGCGTCGTCGTGCCGGTGCGCGCCCTGGCCGCGTTCCACCAGTACATCGAGACGGGCCTGGACGTGCGGGCCGACGACGTGTTCTGGAACGGTGCCGACCCGGGCTGGGCGTACGGCCTCTACTACGGCATCCTCGGCCCGCTGGCGGTCGGCCGTCGGAGCCTGCTGCTGCACGCCCGCTACAGCCCGGAGCTGGCGTTCGCGGTCCTTCAGTACTTCCACGTCACCAACTTCGCGGCCGCGCCGACCGTGTACCGCACCATGCGGGCCAAGCGGGACATCGCACCGGCCGACGTCAGACTCCGACGGGCCTCCGCCGCCGGTGAGCCGCTCACCCCCGAGGTGATCGAGTGGTCGACCGAGCAGTTCGGCGTCGAGGTGCGCGACCAGTACGGGCAGACCGAGCACGGGATGTTCATCATCAACCCGTGGCACGACTCGCTGCGGGAGGACGTGCGCCCGGGCTCCATGGGCGTGCCGCTGCCGGGCTGGTCGTGCACCGTGCTCGCCGCGGACTCCGACGAGCCCGCCCCCGTGGGCGAGCTGGGCCGCGTGGCGATCGATGTCCCCGCCAGCCCCCTCATGTGGTTCACCGGGTACCACCAGGCCCCGGAGAAGACCGCCGAGCGCTTCAGCGCGGACGGGCGCTGGTACTACACCGGCGACGCCGCCAAGCTCGACGCGGACGGCCACTTCTACTTCTCGAGCCGCGACGACGACGTGATCATCATGTCCGGGTACCGCATCGGCCCGTTCGACGTGGAGTCCGTCCTGGCCAAGCACCCGGACGTGCTCGAGTCGGCGGTCATCGGCGTCCCCGACGACCTGGCCGGGGAGGTCCTCGAGGCGTACGTGGTCCTGCGCGACGGCGTGGAGGGTGGCCCGGAGGCCGAGGCCGAGCTGCAGAAGTGGGTCAAGACGGAGTTCGCGGCCCACGCCTTCCCGCGCAAGATCCACTTCGTCCGCGAGCTGCCCAAGACCCCGTCGGGCAAGATCCAGCGGTTCCTGCTGCGCAAGGAGCGCGCCGGACAGGCCTGAGCGCGCCGGGCAGGCCTGAGGCGGCCCGCGCCGCGCGTCGCCACCACCGGCACCGCATCCGCCCCGACCGAACGCGGTGAACGCGGTTCACACACCCCGTGACGGGTCTACCCTCAGCACATGAAACCGGCGGCGGCTGCCCGTGCTCTCGTGTCCGCGGCGCTCGTCGTCGTCGTCCCTCTCGCCTCGGCGACCACCGCGGCGACGGCGGCGGCCAACCCGGTGATCTCCTCGGTCGCCCCCGACCCCTCCGTGCAGCGGGGCGCCGACGGGGCGTTCCACGTCCACGCGACCTCGGACGACTGGGGCGACGGCGCCGGGTCCCGCCTCATCCCGCACTTCCGGTCCTTCGACCTGGTGGAGTGGGAGTACGTGGGCGACGCGTTCGCCGCCCGGCCCGCGTGGGCCCCGCCCGGTTCGTTCCTGTGGGCGCCCGACGTCCACCTCACCGCGACGGGCGCCGTCATGTACTACACGACCGGGGGCGCCGCGCCCTGTATCGGCCGGGCCACCGCGCCGAGCGTCGACGGCCCGTGGACGCACGATCCGGCGCCGATCGTCTGCCACGGCGCCCCGGAGCCGTATCAGGACCTGGACCCCATGGACCCCGAGGTGGTGGTCACCGACGCCGGCCCGGTCATGCTCATGGGGAACTTCGAGGGCATCCACGCGGTGCCGATGAACGCCACCGGCACGGCGCTGGACGGCGACCCCGTGCTCGTCGCCGGCACCGGCGTGGAGGCCCCGGCCGTGGTCACCCGTGAGGGGCGCACGCACCTGTTCACCAGCGCCGGGCTGTGCTGCGACGGGGAGGCCTCGCAGTACCGCGTGCTGGGCGGCCGCGCCGACGGACTTTTCGGGCCGTACGGGGACAGGACCGGGCGCCCGTTGGTGCAGGCGCCGGGCGAGCCCCTTCCCGGTGACGTCATCCTGCGCGGCGACGACGACTGGGTGGGCCCGGGGCACGTGGACGTGGCCACCGACGACGCCGGCGGGGACTGGATGCTCTACCACGCCGCGCCCCGCGGCAACGCGGTGCTGCCCAGCGGCGTGCAGCGGCGCTACCTCATGCTCGACCGTCTGGACTGGGTGGGCGGCTGGCCGGTCGTCGGGGACGGCACGCCGTCGGAGGCGCGGCCCGCCGATCCGGTGGTCGCGCTCCCCGTCCGCCTCACCGCGGTGGGGGAGGCGTCGCTGCGACCGGGCGACGACGGCACCGCCGCCGACGACGACGACGAGGTGATCGACCTCTCGGTACGGGTCGCCTCCACCGGCACCGCCTATTCCGGCGAGGTCCGGGCCACCATCACCGGCCCGGACAAGCGACGGCTCGCACTGCCGATCGTGACCGGCACCGGGGAGCTGCCGGCCGTCCCGGTGAGCGTGGGCGCCGGGGCGTCGGTGGACCGCCCGCTGACGCTCCGGCCGGCCGCGCCGCTCGCCCCGGGCCGCCACGAACTGGTGATCTCGATCAGTGCCGCGGATGGCGGCGCGGCGCAGGAACTGGCGGTGTTCGGCCTCGAGGTCGCCCCGGACGGAACCTTGTCACTCGGATCGGGCGCACTCGGATCCGCCCCGATCGGATCGTCCGGCTCCTGATCGGATGTGAGGCCGCCGTCCCGGGGTTACCGTGATCGCCAGAGCACCCCGCTGGGAGGCGTCGGGGTGACCGGCGGAGGGAGCGGGCCATGACCGGCGGGGGCACGGACGCGGGCGGCACAGTCGACCGCAGGATCGTGATGGCACCACACCTGAGGGGGCTGGAGCCGGACCCCGACCGCGGGATGGAGATCGACCAGAAGTCACCCGGCGAGCTCGACCCCGCGGTGCCGCGGGGCGAGTTCGTCCGCAGCGTGATCGGCACCGTCGCCGGGCTGGCGGCGGCCGTGCTCGTGTACCTGGTCATGCCGGGCGATCTCGAACACAACGCGCGCCTCACCGCGGCGGTCGCCGTGCTCCTGGGCATCTGGTGGATGACCGAGTGCATCCCCATCCCGGCCACCGCGTTGGTGCCGCTCATCGTCTTCCCCGTCCTGGGTGAGGACGTCTCGGTCAACGACGTGGGCGCCGAGTACGGCAACAACATCATCTTCCTGTTCATGGGCGGCTTCCTCATCGCGATCGCCATGCAGCGCTGGAACCTGCACCGGCGGATCGCCCTGCTCACCGTGCGCGCGATGGGTACCCGGTCGACCCGGGTGGTCGCCGGGTTCATGATCGCCACCGCCTTCCTGAGCATGTGGGTGTCCAACACGGCCACGGCGGTGATGATGCTCCCGATCGGGGTGTCGGTGCTGATGCTCGCCTCCGAGCTCGGTGGGAAGGGCGGTGCCGGTGGGAAGGACCGTGCCGGTGGGAACGGCGGCGCCGGTGGGAACGACGACGAGGACGCGATCCCCCGGATGGACTCCTCGTCCGATCCGCGTTCCGAACAGGTGAAGCAGGCCGTGATCCGGTCGAACTTCGGCACCGCGCTGATGCTGGGCATCGCCTACGCGGCGTCGGTCGGGTCGCTGGCGACCATCATCGGCACCCCGCCCAACACCCTTCTCGCCGGCTACCTGGAGGGCGAGCACGACATCGTCCTGGGCTTCGGACGCTGGATGCTGGTCGGACTCCCGCTGGCGGTGGTCATGCTCGTGATCACGTGGTTCCTCCTCACCAAGGTGCTGTTCCGTCCCGAGATCGAGCGGATCCCCGGCGGTCGGGCACTGTTCGACGACGAACTGCGCAGGCTCGGCCCGACCTCGTCGGGCGAACGGCGCGTCCTGGCGGTGTTCGTCGCGGCGGCCGTGGCCTGGGTGGCCGTGCCGCTGGTGTGGGAGGACCCGCCGATCTCGGACGCCGGGATCGCGCTCACTGCCGGACTGCTGTTGTTCCTGCTGCCGGCCGGCACCGAGCGCGGGGTGCGGCTGCTCACCTGGGACGCCGCGCTGGGCCTGCCGTGGGGCGTGCTGCTGCTCTTCGGCGGCGGACTGGCACTGTCCGCGCAGTTCTCCGGTTCCGGGCTCACCGGGTGGATCGGCGAGCAGGCGTCGGCGCTCGACGCGCTGCCGACCGTCGCGCTGGTGCTCGTCGCGGCCGCCGGGGTCCTGTTCCTCACCGAGCTGACGAGCAACACCGCCACCGCCGCCACGTTCCTGCCGGTGGCCGGTGGCGTCGCCCTCGGTCTGGACCTGGACCCGATGTTCCTGGCCGTCCCGGTCGCGCTCGCCGCCACCTGCGCCTTCATGCTCCCGGTGGCGACCCCGCCCAACGCGATCGCCTACGGCTCGGGATACGTGACCATCGGGCAGATGATCCGCGGCGGGATCTGGCTCAACCTGATCGGGCTGATCGCCATCACCGCGGTCACCATGACGCTGTTGGTGTGGGTGTTCGGGCTGACCGGCTGATCGTCTGACCGGCCCGCTAGCGTCGGGGGCATGCCCGTCGCACGCGAACCCTCCCGCCGCTCGGCCGTCGAGCCCTTCCACGTCATGAGCGTCCTCGCCGCCGCCGCCCGCCGGCAGGAGACCCACGGCGACGTCATCTCGCTGTGCGCGGGGCAGCCCTCGACCCCGGCCCCCGGCCCGGTGCTCGCCGCCGCCCGCCACGCCCTGGACACCGAGATCCTCGGATACACCGAGGCGCTGGGTATCCGGCCGCTCCGCGAGGCGATCGCGGGGTACCACCGGCGGCGGGACGGGGTGGACGTGACGGCCGACGACGTCGTCGTCACCACCGGGTCCTCCGGCGGCTTCACCGTGCTGTTCCTCGCCGCGTTCGACCCCGGCGACACCGTCGTGATGGCACGCCCCGGCTACCCCGCCTACCGCAACACCCTCCAGGCCCTGGGCTGCCGGGTCCACGAGATCGCCTGCGGCCACGAGACCCGGTACCAACCCACGGTCGCGCAGCTCGAGGCGGTGACGGCGGAACTGGGGCACGCGCCCGCCGGCCTCATCGTGGCGAGCCCGGCGAACCCCACCGGCACGATCATCGACGCAGGCGAACTCGAGGCCCTCGCGCGCTGGTGCGAGGCCCACGGCACGCTGCTCATCAGCGATGAGATCTACCACGGCGTCACCTACGGCCGCCGGTGTGCGAGCGCGTGGCAGACCAGCCGCGAGGCCGTGGTGATGGGCTCGGTGTCCAAATACTTCTCCATGACCGGCTGGCGGATCGGCTGGATGCTGTTGCCGGAGTACCTGCGTGATCCCGTGGACCGCCTGATCGGCAACCTCACCATCTGTCCGCCCGCCGACGCCCAGTTCGCCGCCGTCGCCGCGTTCACCGAGGCCGCCGCCGCGGAGCTGGACGGCCACGTCGATCGGTACGCCCGCAACCGCGACCTGGTCCTGCGCCGACTGGGCGAGCTGGGCGTGGGGGAGATCGCGCCACCCGACGGCGCCTTCTACGCGTACTTCGACGTCTCACGCTGGACCGACGACTCGGTGGCATGGTGCGCGGAGGTGCTGGAACGCACCGGGGTCGCGTTGACGCCGGGCGTCGACTTCGACACCGTCGACGGTGGCCACACCGTCCGGCTGAGCTTCGCCGGCGGCACCGAGGAGATCGCCGAGGCCATGGACCGGCTGGAGGCAGTGCTCACCCCGTAGGTACCGGCCCCGTGGGCGGCTGTGATGTACGGCCCCCGCCGGCGGCCGGGGAACGCTACCGTCGGCGCATGGGTTCCGCCGAGATCATCACCGCCCTCGTCTACTTCACCCGGCCGTGGCTGCTGGCGCAGGCTCCGCTCACGGTGGAGCAGGTCTACCTCAACGCCCGGGAGATCCTGGCCGGGTCCACCGGCGGCTCGATGATCTCCTGACCGGGCTGCGATACTGGGGGGCGTGACCGCCCAGAGCAGCAAGTCCCGCATCTCCAACGTCCTCGCCTCGCGCTACGCGAGCGCCGACCTGGCCACGCTGTGGTCCGCCGAGCACAAGATCGTGCTCGAGCGGCAGCTGTGGATCGCGGTGCTGCGCGCACAACGCGACCTGGGCATCGACGTCCCCGACGGGGTGATCGAGGCCTACGAGGCGGTGATCGACCGCGTCGACCTCGGCTCGATCGCCGAGCGCGAGCGCGTCACCCGGCACGACGTCAAGGCCCGGATCGAGGAGTTCAACGACCTCGCCGGCCACGAGCACATCCACAAGGGCATGACGAGCCGAGACCTCACCGAGAACGTCGAGCAGCTCCAGGTGGTGCGGTCACTCGAGCTCGTCCGCGACCGGGGCGTCGCCGCGGTCCGGCGTCTGGCCGAGCACGCCGTCGCCCACCGCGACACCGTGATGGCCGGGCGCAGCCACAACGTCGCCGCGCAGGCCACCACGCTGGGCAAGCGTTTCGCCTCCGCGGCCGACGAACTGCTGGTGGCGTTGGAGCGCGTGGAGTCGTTGCTCGAGCGGTACCCCCTGCGCGGCATCAAGGGCCCGATGGGCACGGCGCAGGACATGCTCGACCTCCTCGGTGGTGACGCCGCCAAGATGACCGAGCTCGAGGGGCGGATCGCCGAGCATCTCGGTTTCGCCCGCACCTTCGACTCGGTGGGCCAGGTCTACCCGCGGTCGCTGGACCACGAGGTCGTCTCGGCGCTCGTGCAGCTCGGCGCCGGCCCGTCCTCGTTGGCCCAGACCATCCGGCTCATGGCCGGGCACGAGCTGGTCACCGAGGGCTTCCAGCCCGGCCAGGTCGGCTCGTCCGCGATGCCGCACAAGATGAACACCCGCTCCTGCGAGCGCGTGAACGGTCTGCAGGTCGTTCTCCGCGGTTACGGCTCCATGGCCGCCGAACTCGCGGGCGCGCAGTGGAACGAGGGCGACGTCTTCTGCTCCGTGGTGCGTCGTGTCGCGCTGCCGGATGCGTTCTTCGCCCTGGACGGAATGTTCGAGACGTTCCTCACCGTGCTCGACGAGTTCGGCGCCTACCCGGCCGTGATCGACAAGGAGCTCCAGCGCTACCTGCCGTTCCTCGCCACCACCAAGGTCCTCATGGCCGCGGTGCGCGCCGGGGTCGGCCGCGAGGTCGCGCACGAGGCGATCAAGGAGAACGCGGTGGCGGTGGCGCTGGCCATGCGCGAGGAGGGCCGCGAACCCGACCTCATCGACCGGCTCGCCGCCGACGACCGACTGCCGTTGGATCGCGCCGCGCTCGAGGAGGCGCTCGCGGATCGTGCCGCGTTCGTCGGCGCTGCCGGCGACCAGGTCGACGCGGTCGCCGCCCGCGTCGAGGCGCTCGTGGCCCGCCACCCGGAGGCGGCCGGCTACGCACCGGGTTCGATCCTCTGACACCCGGTCCGTAACCCGCCGGGCCCCCCGCCCGATAAGTCCTGTACACCGACGGCGGCGGGGCCCTCCCGTCGCCGAGTGACAAGGAAGGACCACCTCATGGTCACCAGGCCCGACGGCTCCATCGGGGGCGCACTGTACGACGTGTTCGGAATGATCCAGGCCGGGCTCGCCACGGCCAGTTCGGCCGTCGGGATCGACCCGGGGGCGTTCATGCAGCAGTTCTACGTTCCGATCGCGTTCTCTCTGATGCCGCTCGGTGCCGGCAGCCTCATCCTGGACCAGCTCGGGATCTGAGGCGGCCGGTCAATCGACGTCGCCGGTGGGGCTACCGGCGCTACTCTCGTGCTCATGCGCCAGACCCCCGTTCCCGTCCCCGGCACCTCCGGCCTGCAGGTGACCCTGCACCACGCTGACCAGCCCCGGGCGTTGCTGCTGCTCGTGCACGGCTTCGCCGAGCACTCCGGCCGGTACGGGCGGACCATCCGGTTTCTCACGGACCGGGGGATCAGCGTGGCCTCCTACGATCTGCGTGGCCACGGCACAGCTCCCGGGCCCCGCGCCAAGGTGTCGATGGAGACGCACATCCGCGACAACCTCGCGGTGCGTGACGCGGTGGTGGAGTGGAGCCGGTCCGCCGAGGGCGGCGGGGCCGAGTCCCTGCCCCGGTTGCTGATGGGGCATTCGATGGGCGGGTTGATCGCGGGGGAGTCCGCGCTCCGGCGGCCGTGGGACCTCAAGGGCCTCATCCTCTCCTCGCCCGGGCTCGTCGTGGGCGAGGGGACACCGGCACCGCTGCGCGTGGCGGCGCCCGTGATCGCTCGTCTCCTGCCGTTCCTGCCGGTGGAGAAGCTCGACCCGCACGACATCTCCCGAGTGCCCGAGTACGTCGAGGACTACACCTCGGATCCGCTGGTCCACCACAAGGGCGTGCCCGCGGTGACGGCGGGGACGATGCTCGCCGGCGGCCTCAAGTTCATCGAGCGGTCGCCGGCACTGCGGTTGCCGACGCTGATCCTCAACGGCTCGGCCGACACCATCACCTACCCGTCGGGCGCGCGGCGCTTCGCGCAGATCGCCGGTTCGGACCACGACCCGCGCCCGGAGATCACCTACCGGGAGTTCGAGGGCGGCCTCCACGAGCTGTTCAACGACCTGTGCGCCGAGGACGCGTACGCGGCGTTGGGGGAGTGGCTCGAGGCCCGACTGGGCTGAGTCCGACCAACCACGGGTGGGGGCCGACGGCCCCGACTCGGGACGTGGGCCTCCGGCTACGCTGGCCGTCATGCGACCCGATCTCTCCTCCTACCGCCATCTCGTCTCCGGAAAGGTCCGCGAGCTGTACGAGATCGACGGTGAGACGCTCCTCCTGGTGGCCACCGACCGAATCTCCGCCTACGACCACGTTCTCGGCACGCCCATCCCGGACAAGGGCCGCGTGCTCACCGCGATGAGCGCCTACTTCTTCGACGCCCTCGACGTGCCCAACCACCTGGCCGGGACGCTGGACGACGAGCGCATCCCGCTCGAGGTGCTCGGCCGCGCGATGGTGGTCCGTCGACTCGACATGGTCCCGGCCGAGTGTGTGGCCCGCGGTTACCTGACCGGGTCGGGGATGACCGAGTACCGGGAGTCGGGGACCGTGTGTGGCATCGAGCTGCCCGGGGGCCTGGTCGAGGCCAGCCGACTGCCCGAGCCGATCTTCACCCCGGCCACCAAGGCGGCGGTGGGGGATCACGACGAGAACATCTCGTTCGATCAGCTCACCGGGATCGTCGGGGCCGAGCTGGCCGAGCAGCTGCGTACGGCGACGCTGGACGTCTACGCGCGGGCCGCGGAGATGGCGGCCGAGCGCGGAGTGCTGCTGGCCGACACCAAGTTCGAGTTCGGCCTGGTCGACGGGGAGCTGATCCTGGCCGACGAGGTGCTCACCCCGGACTCATCGCGCTACTGGCCCGCTGACGAGTATTCGCCGGGCCGTGTGCAACCGAGCTTCGACAAGCAGTACGTGCGGAACTGGTTGACGGGCCCGGAGGCGGGCTGGAACTCCGATGCCGACACCCCGCCACCGGCTCTGCCGCAGGAGGTCGTGGACGCGACCCGGGCGCGCTACATCGAGGCCTACGAGCGCATCTCGGGCCGCTCGTTCGCCGACTGGATCGGGGGCGACGCAGCGTGAGCTCCACCGAGACGACCGACACCGACACCGACACCGCAGCCACCGACACCGCCGCCGCCGCGACCGCCACCACAGCCACCACCACGGGGCAGACGCCCACGCCGCCGCAGGCCGAGCGCCGGCCCCACCGTCGCGAGCACCACGGCCGCGTCTTCGTCGACGACTACGAGTGGTTGCGCGACAAGGACGCTCCGGCGACCCGCGCCTACCTCGAGGCGGAGAACGCCTACACCGATGCGATGACCGCCGACCTCAAGCCCCTGGAGGACGAGGTCTACGAGGAGATCCGCTCCCGCGTCAAGGAGACCGACATGTCGGTTCCGGTGCGCGCCAGCGGCTGGTGGTACTTCTCGCGCACCGAGGAGGGCCGCTCGTACGCCAGGCACTGTCGGGTCCCGGTCCCGCAGCAGTTCGTCGACGACCCGTCGGACCCTGCGGGCTGGGTTCCGCCCGAGGTCTCCCCGGACGTGGAGTTGCCGGGTGAGCAGTTGCTCCTCGACGGAAACGCCGAGGCGGAGGGTCACGACTACTTCGCGCTGGGCGCGTTCTCGGTCAGCCACGACGGCCGCGCACTGGCGTGGGCCACGGATACGGAGGGCGACGAGCGGTACACGCTGCGCTTCCGCTCGCTCGACCCGGACTACACGGCCCCGGACGAGGAGATCTCCGGGATCGCCGCCGGCGTGACCTGGTCCCGCGATGGCCGGTACGTCTTCTACGTCACCGTCGATGACGCCTGGCGACCGGACACGGTGTGGCGTCACCGGCTGGGCACGACGAGGGACGACGACGACAAGGTCTTCCACGAGCCCGACGAGTCCTACTGGATCGGGGTCGGCGAGACACGCAGCGAGAAGTTCCTGCAGATAGCGGCGGGGTCCAAGATCACCACCGAGGTGTGGTGCCTGGACTCGAACGATCCCGCTGGCGAGTTCTGGTGCGTCCGGCCGCGGCAGGAGGGCGTCGAGTACGACGTCGAGCACGCGGTCGTCGGTGGCGAGGACCGGTTCATCATCACCCACAACGACGGCGCCCCGAACTACGAGGTGGTCGAGGCGCCTGTCGGTCCGATCGAGGGCGAGCTGCGGGATCTGCGCACGCTGGTGGCCCACCGTGACGACGTCCGGGTGGAGGGCGTGGACGCCTTCGCGCGCGTGCTGGTGCTGGGGTACCGCGAAGCGGCGCTGCCGCGGTTCGCGCTGATGCCGCTCGAGCAGGGGTCCACGGCGGGAGTCGAGGCGTACGGGCGGTTCGAGCCCGTCGAGTTCGACGAGGAGCTGTACACCTCCGGTCCGGGGTCCAACCCGGAGTGGGACTCGCCGGTCCTGCGGTTCGGCTTCGGTTCGTTCGTCACGCCGGGCCGGGTCTACTCGCTCGACCTCGCCTCGGGGGAGCGGACGCTGCTGCGTGAGCAGGAGGTGCTCGGCGGGTACGACCCGAGCGGCTACGTCCAGCGACGCGACTGGGCGACGGCAGCGGACGGCACCCGGGTGCCGATCTCGCTGGTGATGTCCACCGGCACCGCCGCCCGCGTCGATGCCGGCGAGCAGGTGCCGACGCTGCTGTACGGCTACGGCTCGTACGAGACCAGCATCGATCCCGCGTTCTCGGTGGCGAGGCTCTCGCTGCTCGACCGGGGGATGGCCTTCGCCGTGGCGCACGTGCGGGGCGGCGGTGAGATGGGCCGGCTCTGGTACGAGAACGGCAAGACGCACACGAAGCGCAACACCTTCACCGACTTCGTCGACTGTGCGCGACACCTGGTCGACTCCGGGCTCACCGCCCCGGACCGGTTGGTCGCCGAGGGCGGAAGCGCGGGCGGTCTGCTGATGGGGGCGGTCGCGAATCTGGCCCCCGAGTTGTTCGCGGGCATCCAGGCCGTGGTGCCGTTCGTCGACCCGCTCACCTCGATCCTCATGCCGGAGCTGCCGCTGACGGTGATCGAGTGGGACGAGTGGGGCGATCCGCTGCACTCCGAGGAGGTCTACGACTACATGGCCTCGTACGCCCCGTACGAGAACATCGAGGCCAAGGACTATCCGGCCATCCTCGCGGTGACCTCGCTCAACGACACCCGGGTGCTGTACGTGGAGCCCGCCAAGTGGGTGGCCAGGCTGCGGGCGGTGTCCCCGTCGGCCAACTCGGCGGATCGGCCGGTGCTGCTGCGCTGTGAGATGAGCGCGGGTCACGGGGGAGTGTCCGGGCGCTACGAGCGGTGGCGTCAGACCGCGTTCGAGTACGCGTGGACCCTCCGCACGGCGGGCGCAGGCTAGACCCGCCCGGCGCCCACCCCACCCCGAGGATCCGCTACTCCAATTCGGGATCTGCTAGTCCCATCGGGATAGCGGATCCGGAATCGGAGTAGCGGATCTCCTGGGGATCAGGCGGTGTGGTCGGCGGCGGCGGGCCCGAAGTCGTCCGCGCTCTCGGGGGGCATGGTGCGGGTCATCGCGGCTGCGGGAATGACCGCCCCGGCCAGGAACGTGAGGATGCCGAGGCCTCCCATCACATAGGCGAGCCGGTGTCCGTCGCCGATCTCGAAGCTCGAAC
Source organism: Dietzia sp. Die43 (assembly GCF_024519835.1). NCBI lineage: Bacteria > Bacillati > Actinomycetota > Actinomycetes > Mycobacteriales > Dietziaceae > Dietzia > Dietzia sp. Die43. Next base: position 196,986 of record NZ_JALJRF010000004.1, read on the forward strand.
CGAAGATCAGCACCATCGAGATCACGAACAGTCCGCCAGTGACCAGCGAGAGCGACTGAGAGCGGGCCTGAAGGAGCGTCGCCAGCTCGAACTCGTCCAGGTATCGGGCGGGGGCGGTGTCCTTGGAGTCGATGGTGATGCGCAGCATCGTCCAGACCACGCAGATCACCACGGTCATGGGGAGCCAGGCCAGGATGATCGGGAACCAGAAGTAACCCGCCACCGCGATCGCGGCCATGATCGCCAGGCTCGCCCAGTTCAGGCGGACGAGCAGTCGGCGACGTGCCGGGGTGCGCCACGACGGGAGTCTGCCCTCCGTCCGGGTCTGCATCTTCTCGAATCGCTGCTCGGATCGGGTGAGGGTGTCGACGCGGTTGGAGGTCATGATCGGTCCTCTCGGGTGGGGCGGTAGATCTCGGCGGACATCGGTTGGAACTCCTCGCGGGAGAACACGGCCTCGACCGGCAGGTCGAAGACCGCGCAGATCCGGAAGGCCAGATCCAGGCTCGGGTAGTGGTCGCCTCTCTCGAGCGCCCCGACGGTCTGGGGGTTGACCTCGATCTGCTCGGCGAGCGCCGCACGGCTCAGGCGGCGCTCGGCCCGCAGCACGGCGATCCGGTTGTGGATGGGGAGCTTTTCTCCCCGTCGGACTGGACTCATGCATCTAAGTGTTGGGAAAACCCAACGATTTGTCAATGGTCCGTTGTGGGTAGGCTGGATCACATGAGTAGCGGAAGCATCCACGACATCTCGTTCACCACCATCGACGGCGAGCAGGCCAGCATGGGCGACTACGCGGGCCACGCGGTCCTCGTGGTCAACGTCGCCAGCGAGTGCGGGCTCACCCCGCAGTACGAGGGGCTGCAGGAGCTGGCGGACGACTACCGCGACCGCGGCCTCTTCGTGATCGGGTTCCCCTGCAACCAGTTCATGGGCCAGGAGCCGGGTGACGAGGACACCATCAAGGAGTTCACCTCCGGCAAGTACGGGATCACCTTCCCGCTCGCGGCCAAGGTCGACGTCAACGGGCCCGACCGACACCCGCTCTACGTCGAGCTCACCAAGGTGGCCGACTCCGACGGTGAGGCGGGGGACGTGCAGTGGAACTTCGAGAAGTTCCTGCTCTCGCCCGAGGGAGAGGTCGTCGGACGGTTCCGTCCCAAGGTCGAGCCCGGAGCCCCCGAACTGGTGGACGCGCTCGAGGAGACTCTTCCGATCTGACCGCGCCGGCGGGGATATCGGTCTCGGCACTGTGTCGCGCCGGCACTGTGTCGGGCTCGGCAATCTGGAGTACACCTCGCCGTCGTCACCGCGTCATCACTCCCTGACACGATCCCCCCATGACCCCGCACCTCATCGTCTCGGTCTCGGGACTCCGCGACACCACCCTCGACCACGCCGTCGACCTGGTCGGCGACCTCGAACGTCGATCCGTGCCGGTCTCGCTGCTCGTCGCCCCGCGGCGGGGGCGCGAGTACCGACTCGCCGACGACGACGGCACCCAGGAGTGGCTGCGGCATCGCCGGCGGCGGGGCGACGCCATCGTGCTGGGCGGTTACGACGACGCGGCGACCAGGCCCCGCAGGCCCGAGTTCGCCTCGATCGGACCCGCCGAGGCCGCCGTGCGTCTCACCGCCGCCGACCGGCTCATGGCGGAGATGGGCCTGCGGACCCGCGTGTTCGCCCCGCCGCGCTGGAACGCCTCCCCGGGATGCCTCAGGGCACTCCCCGGGGCGGGCTTCCACGTCTGTGCCGCGCTGACAGGGATCCACGACCTCCCGCGCGGCACCATCGAGCGGGGTCGGGCGCTCTCGATCGGCGAGGGGTTCGTCGCCGACGCCTGGTGGTGCCGGGCCCTCGTCGCCGCGGCCGGGCGCACCGCCGAGGCCGGCGGGACGGTCCGGCTCAACGTCGCGGCCGGGCAACTCTCGCGCCGGGCACCCCGGTCGGCGCTGCTCGACGCGGTCGATGCGGTCGTCGGAGAGTACGGTGCGCGGCCCGCCCGCTACGAGTGGTCTCCGGTCGCCCTCGTGGGTGCCGCGTGAGCTTTCGGTCCGGCGACCAGCGGCGGGTAGGATCGACCAGTGAGTCCCGGCCGGTCCGGGATCGTCCCGCGTAGCCGTCCGATCGAGGAGTTCCCACCGTGGCCCGAGTCGTCGTCGAAGTCATGCCCAAGGCCGAGATCCTCGATCCGCAGGGTCAGGCCATCCACCGAGCCCTCGGCCGTCTGGGCCACGGCGGAGTCACCGACGTCCGGCAGGGCAAGCGGTTCGAACTCGAGGTCGCCGACGGCGTGACGGAGGCCGAGCTCGAGGAGATCGCGTCGTCCCTCCTGGCAAACACCGTGATCGAGGACTGGAAGGTCGTCCGCGTGGACACCGCGGAGGCGGCCTCGTGACCGCACGGATCGGCGTCATCACCTTCCCCGGCACGCTCGACGACATCGACGCGTCCCGTGCCGTCACCCGGGCCGGGGCCGAGGCCGTCTCCCTGTGGCACGACGACGCCGACCTCAAGGGCGTCGACGCCGTGGTGGTCCCCGGCGGCTTCTCCTACGGCGACTACCTGCGGTGCGGTGCCATCGCCTCGATGGCCCCCGTCATGGGTGAGGTCATCTCGGCCGCTAAGGGCGGCATGCCCGTGCTGGGGATCTGCAACGGTTTCCAGATCCTGTGCGAGGCCGGGCTCCTGCCCGGCGCCATGGGACGCAACCGAGACATGCACTTCATCTGCCGCGACGAGTGGCTGCGGGTGGAGAACAACGGCACGGCCTGGACCTCCCGGTTCGAGCAGAATGCCGAGATCCTCATCCCGCTCAAGTCCGGCGAGGGCCGCTACATGGCCACGCCCGAGACCATCGAGCAGCTCGAGGCCGAGGGGCGCGTGGTCTTCCGCTACGCCGGTGACGCCCCCAACGGCTCCACCAACAACATCGCCGGCATCAGCTCCGCCGACGGTCGCGTGGTGGGTCTCATGCCGCACCCCGAGCACGCGATCGACCCGCTGACCGGGCCGTCCGACGACGGGCTGGGCCTGTTCCTATCCGCGCTGGACGCGGTCGTGAAGGTCTAATCGACACACCTCGAGGCCCCGCAGAGCGGCCATAGAAAGGGCCCGCCGGGAGTGATCCCGGCGGGCCCTTCTTGTTTCCGTGAACGTCAGAGCGGGAGGTTCACGCCACCGTCGCCGAAGAGGCTTCCGGTGCTGCCGAGATCGAAGCCGAGATCGCCGATGAAGTTCAGAAGCAGGGTCGGGCCGATTACCAGTGCGGCCGACAGGGTGTCGATGACGGACGAGCCGACGGGGTCGGCGCTTCCCGTGAGGTCGGCACTCAGGGGGCCGGTGATTTCAGCGATGGAACCGGTGAGGTCCACGGGGTCTCCTTGGGGTCAGGGCCCGGCCTCACGAGGCTGAGCCGCAGTGTCGCGACCCGGGTGGTCGCGCACCGGCTCATTTTGCACAGGTACTTAGGAATTCACTTACTTTCACAGGAGATGTGTCGCACGTCACTTGGTGTTGTTGGTGATGACGAAGAGGCGCGCCGCCCGGCGATCGGGCGGCGCGTCGCTGCCGCTCAGGGGAGTCGGTGGGGCGGCCGTTCCGGCCGACGGCGCTATGGCCCCCAGGTGCTGCCGATGTCGGCGCCCGCCATGGCGGCCAGGCTCCCGAAGAGTGAGGGGAGCGAGACGAGGGTGCCGAGGATCGTGTCGATCGCCGACGACCCGGTGGGGCCTCCGGCGAGGCTTCCTCCCAGCGTCGTACTGAGAGGCGCTGTGGCGTCATAGATGGAACCGGTGAGGTCCATGGGGTGTCTCCTTGGTTGGTGGGTGGCGGATTCGGTCAGGCGCCGGTGGTGCTGCCCAGGTCGGCGCCGATTCCGGCGAGGACGCCGAGCAGATACCCGGGCGCGGCTGTCAGGGCAAAGGCGACGGTATCGATGAAGGACGAGCCCGTGAGGCCGAGGACGCTGCCCGTGACCTGCGTGCTCAGGGGACTGGTGGCGTCGAAGATCGAGCCGGTGAGGTCCATGTGGGACTCCTTGGTTGAGTGGTTCGTGCTGCTCCCCGTCTGGAGTGCGGCCGCGGCGGCCGAGGGGCCGTCGCTCGCCCGGCGAAACCGGGTCGGTGAAAAGTATCTCACCGCGTGGCGCGAGGCGCGTTAAGAGCAACCAAGCTGTGATATAAGCCAGGCGAACATCAGGTGCCCCCTGAACGTGAGGGTGCGAACGACAACTTCATGGGCAGCGCGTTGATGTGCGGTGGTGGCGAGGCAGGCCGCCTCAGCGCAGACCCGGCCGCGGCGCCGCGCGCGAGAACCGGCGGGCCCGCTGTCCTCGGATCGGCCACGGTGTTGACGGGCGGTCCAGTTCGCCGCTGCCAGGTCATGCTCCGCGATCCGCGGTCGCAACGGTTCCGATGTCGTCGCGCCGTCGTCGACCGCCACGGATGCGGTAGAACCGTGGGATGAGCGATACCAACAGCCAGCCCGTCTCCGCGCCCGACAAGGCCGACCGGCCGTTCGACATCGTGCTCTACGGTGCCACCGGGTTCACCGGGGGACTGGTGGCCGAGTACCTGTTGCGGCACATGCCCGAGGGTGGTTCCTGGGCGGTCGCGGGCCGGAACCGGACCAAGCTGGACGCGATCGTCGCCCGACTGGCCACCGAGATGCCCGACGTCCCCGCGCCCGGGGTCGTCGTCGCGGACACCGACGACGCGCGATCGCTGGCGGAGATGGCACGGTCCGCTCGCGTCATCATCACCACCGTCGGCCCGTACCTCGAGTACGGCGAGCCCCTGGTGGCCGCCTGCGCCGAGGCCGGAACCGACTACGTGGACCTGACCGGGGAGCCCGAGTTCGTCGACCGCATGTACCTCGAGTATCACGACGTGGCCGTGGCTTCCGGCGCACGGATCGTCCACGCCTGCGGTTTCGACTCGATCCCCCACGACCTGGGCGTGTTCTACACCATGAAGCAGGTGCCCGAGGGCGTGCCCGCGGTGGTGTACGGGGCCGTCCACGCGGACGCCCAGTTCTCCGGCGGAACCTTCCACTCGGCCATCGGCCAGTTCGCGCGCCTGCGGGACGCGGCGAAGACCGCCAAGCTCCGGCGACAGAAGGAGGGCAGGGTCTCCGGTCGGCGGATCAAGTCGGTCCAGGGCAAGCCGCACCGGGACAGCGTGCTGGGCCGGTGGCTCGTGCCGCTGCCGACCATCGACCCGCAGATCGTCCTGCGGTCGGCCGCAGCCCTTGAGAGCTACGGGCCGGACTTCACCTACTCGCACTACGCCTCGGTCGGCTCGCCCGTCACCGCCACGGCCGGCATGGTCGGTGTCGGCGCGCTCGCGCTCGGCTCGCAGGTCGGCCCCATCCGGTCGCAGATCCTCAAGCGGATCGACCGCGGGGCCGGGCCGAGCGAGTCCCGCCGGGCCCGGTCCTCGTTCGACGTCACGTTCGTCGCGCTCGCCGGCGGCCGTCGGATCGTCACCCGGGTCTCGGGGGGCGACCCCGGGTACACCGAGACGTCGATGATGCTCGCCGAGTCGGGTCTGAGTCTGGCGTTCGACGACCTGCCCGCGCTCTCGGGTCAGCTCACCACGGCCCAGGCCATGGGTGACGCCCTGCTGGACCGGGTCCAGCGCGGCGGCCTGACGTTCGAGGTCCTGTCGACGTAGGGCGGGCCCCGGGCGGCCCCGCACGAGGTGGGGCCGAAGGCGTCGATTCGCCACCCGGAGGGGGCCGACTAGACTCGGCCCCGTGACCTCTCACGTGGACTCCATCTCGCACGCCTCCGACACCCCCGAGCTGGCCCAGCCGTGGGCGGAACTCGGACTCAAGGAGGACGAGTACGCCCGCATCCGGGAGATCCTGGGGCGTCGCCCCACGGACGCCGAGCTGGCCATGTACTCCGTCATGTGGTCGGAGCACTGCTCCTACAAGTCGTCCAAGGTGCACCTGAAGTACTTCGGGGAGACCACCACCGACGAGATGCGCTCGTCCATGCTCGCCGGCATCGGTGAGAACGCCGGCGTCGTGGACATCGGCGGCGGCTGGGCCGTGACGTTCAAGGTGGAGTCGCACAACCACCCCTCGTACATCGAGCCCTACCAGGGCGCCGCGACCGGTGTCGGCGGGATCATCCGCGACATCATGGCGATGGGTGCGCGGCCGGTGGCCGTGATGGACCAGCTTCGCTTCGGCCCCGCCGACGCCGACGACACGCACCGCGTGCTCCCCGGCGTCGTGGCGGGCGTCGGCGGCTACGGCAACTGCCTGGGCCTGCCCAACATCGGTGGCGAGACCGTGTTCGACGAGTCCTACGCCGCCAACCCTCTGGTCAACGCCCTCGGCGCGGGCGTCATGCGCGTCGAGGACCTGCACCTGGCGTTCGCCTCCGGCACTGGCAACCGGATCATCCTGTTCGGTGCCCGCACCGGCCTCGACGGGATCGGTGGCGTGTCGGTGCTCGCCTCCGAGACCTTCGACGTGGATGAGCACGGCGCGCCGGTCAAACCCCGCAAGCTCCCGGCCGTCCAGGTGGGCGACCCGTTCATGGAGAAGGTCCTCATCGAGTGCTGCCTCGACCTGTACCGCGAGGAACTGGTCGTGGGCATCCAGGACCTCGGCGGAGCCGGCCTGGCGTGCGCCACCTCCGAGCTGGCGGCGGCCGGCGACGGCGGCATGCACATCGTGCTCGACAACGTCCCGCTGCGTGCGGAGGGCATGACCGCCGCGGAGATCCTCTCGAGTGAGTCGCAGGAGCGCATGTGCGCCGTGGTGACGCCGGAGAACGTCGAGGCCTTCATGGAGGTGTGCCGCCGCTGGGACGTGCTGGCCGCCGACATCGGCGAGGTCACCGACGGCGACCGGCTCACCATCGAGTTCCGCGGCGAGACCGTCGTGGACGCCCCGCCGGAGTCACTGGCCGACGAGGGACCGGTCTACGAGCGCCCCGTCGAGCGCCCCGCCGACCAGGACGCTCTGCAGGCCGACACCACCGCGAACCTGGCCCGCCCGGCCACCGGTGACGAGCTGCGTCAGACCCTTCTGGACATGATCTCCAGCCCGGCGCTGTGCTCGCGCAAGTTCATCACCGAGCAGTACGACCGGTACGTCCGCGGCAACACGATCCTCGCGGAAGCCGCCGACGGCGGTGTCCTGCGCATCGACGAGGAGACCGGTCGCGGCATCGCGCTGTCGACCGACGCCTCCGGTCGCTACACCAAGCTCGACCCGTACACCGGCGCCCGACTGGCCCTGGCGGAGGCCTTCCGCAACGTCGCCGTCACCGGCGCCACCCCGGTCGCGGTGACCAACTGCCTGAACTTCGGCTCCCCCGAGGACCCGGGCGTGATGTGGCAGTTCCGCGAGGCCGTCCACGGCCTGGCCGACGGGTGCGCCGAGCTCGGCATCCCCGTCACCGGCGGCAACGTCTCGTTCTACAACCAGACCGGCTCCACGCCGATTCTGCCGACGCCCGTCGTGGGCGTGCTCGGGGTGATCGACGACGTCGCCCGCCGCACGCCCACCGCGTTCGGTGACACCCCCGGCGAGAGCATCTACCTCCTCGGCGAGACCCGGGACGAGCTCGACGGGTCCATCTGGGCCCAGGTCGCCCACGACCACCTCGGCGGCCTGCCCCCGACGGTGGACCTGGCGTGGGAGGCCACCCTGGCCCGCATCATGGCGACCAGCTCCAAGGACGGCCTCATCACCGGCGCCCACGACCTGTCCGAGGGCGGCCTCGCGCAGGCTCTCGTGGAGTCGGCGCTGGCGGGCGAGTGCGGCATCCGCGTCGTGCTGCCCGAGGGCGCCGACCCGTTCGTGTGGCTGTTCTCCGAGTCCTCCGGACGCGTGATCGTCTCCGTGCCGCGGGGCGAGGAGATCCGCTTCCAGCAGATGCTCACCGCGCAGCACATCCCGCACGCGCGGGTCGGCGTGACCGACCCCGACTCGGGCACGTTCGAGGTGCAGGGCCAGTTCACCCTCACCACCGACGAGTTGCGCGCCGCCCACGAGGGGACGCTGCCGGCTCTGTTCGGCGTCGACCCCGTCTGAGTCGTCGGGGAGGACGGCCGGACCGGGGACAGGCGGGCGGATGCGCGACCTGCGCGGGCGTGAGCGGGTCCTCGCGGTGGTGCTCGCCGCCACCGCGGGGTTCGTCGACGCCGTCGGCTTCCTCGTGGTGGGCGGCTACTTCGTGTCCTTCATGAGCGGGAACTCCACCCGCATGGTCGTCGACCTCTCTGGCGGTGACCTCGCAGGTGCCGCCATCGCCGCCGTCGTGCTGGTCTCGTTCTTCCTGGGGGCGGTCGGGGGCGCGGTGGTGACCCGACGCCGCAACCTCGACGACCGACCGGCGGTCCTGTCCCTCGTGGCGTTCCTACTCCTGCTCTCGCTCGTCCTGCACTGGGTCACCACGGCCACGGTGCTCGGGGCGCCGGTGTCGGTCGCGGCAGCGGCGGCATCGATGGGGGCCATGAACTCCGTCTTCCACTCCGGTGGCGAGGTCTCGCTCGGCGTGACGTACATGACGGGCGCGGTGGTGAAGTCGGCCCACCGCCTGGTCGACGCGCTGGCCGGGGGATCGTGGGCCCCGTACCGCCAGCAGGTGGCCCTGTGGTCCGCGCTCGTCCTCGGTGGTGTCGCCGGCGCACTGCTGCACGTGGCCATGGGCGCCACCGCGCTCGCGCTGGCCGCGGCGGTCGTGATCGGCGCGGCGGTCGTGACCGTCCTGCTGCGCGCCCGGGACTACCGCACCCCCTGACGGCCCGTCAGGGCCCCGGGCCTACGGCAGCCCTCGTCGTCGTGCCCCCAGGTAGGCCTCCCGCGCGGCGAGGCCACGGACCACCTCGTCGAGCATCGGACGTACGAACCGTTCCTTGTGCGCTGCGTCGGAGGCCGCCGCGGCGGCCAGGTTGAGCGCGGAGAACGTCGCCAGCATCAGCGACACGCGCACGAGGGTGACGCTGACCGGGAGTCCGAACAGCAGCCCGCCCGGCTCGTCGGGAGGACGCAGCGTCCACCGGGTCTCGGTGATCTCGGGGACGGCGATCCACCCGAGGGTCACGAAGAACAGGAACACGAGCGTGGCGAACAACGCCGCCTGGATCAGGGTCGCCAGCACGGGCACCAGCACCAGGTTCACCCGCTCGCCCGGACGCAGCGGGTGGTCCGGCGCGCGCCCGCCCAGGTCCTGGATGATGTCGTCGCGGGTGGAGATGCCCACCAGCAGCACGGTGAGCACCACCATGACGCCCAACACGGCGAACGTCCGCGGCCAGGACAGTTCCACCATGACCTGCCAGATCTCCACGCTGAAGAACAGGAACAGCACCGCCAGCATGAGGATCGGCAGCACCCTCGCCACCATCGGCCCCATGGTTGCCAGTTCCCGCCGCACGCGCCGCGCCGACCAGCGCACCAGCGAGCCCAGCCCCGTGTAGGTGCCCACCAGGACGCCCACCGCGAGCAGGACGGTGGTGCGGTACGAGGGGCCGTCGTGGGGGTCGAACACGACGTGGGGGACGACGACGAGGGCGATCAGTGCCCCGAGACCGATCGCCGAGCCGGCCACCGGGCGCGCGCGACGGGCCGCCGTCGACACCAGCCATCCCACGAGTGGGGCGGCGACCCAGAGCGCGACCGCGAGTAGGAGCAGTTCGAAGATCGGCTCCGGGGCGTCGAGCAGATCCGGCTCCGCCCCCGGCCCGGCCCGCTCGAGCAGCGCGATCATGTAGTCGTTCGACCGGTCCACGGCGGCGATCCCGGTGGCGGCCACCGCGAGCCCGGCACCGACGCCGGCGGAGCGGGGGAGCACCTCGCGGCGCCGCGTGGCCGGGGCGATCACGAGCGGCAACCCCAGGGCGCGCAGGTGGTCCTCGTGGGCGGTCAGACTGCTCGCGGGGGTGGGGTCGGGCGTGGGCACGCGCATATTCTCGCAGTGATCGGGCTCCGCACGGGACGGACCGGCGGCTATCGTCGATCCATGTCCACCAGCGAGCGCACGACGCCCGTCGCGGGCGGCGGCGCCGACCCGGCGGCTCCGGCCGTGACGGGAGTCCCCGTCGAGCCCGGCCGCCCGACCGAACCGCCCGTCTACGTCAGCCCGCCGACCAAGGTCCGCGACGACACGGTGCGGCCACCCCTGCCGGGCCTCGCGGTGGACACCGTGTTCTTCTCGGTCGCCACCCTGTCGGCGGGCTGGCTGGGCTGGCGGTTGCTGAGCGACGTCTGGCACCACACCTGGTGGCATCTGTTCCTGCTGATCCCGTTCTGGGCGCTGGTCGCCTACCTGGTGCTGCCGCGCCTGCAGACGCTCGTCACGTCGGTGTACGTGCCCGGGTACTTCATCGCCCGCACCCGCACCTCCGACGGTCTGCTGGGGGATCCGGTCAACCTCGCCGTCGACGGCACGGCCCGCCAGATCCACGAGGCGATGACCGCCTGCGGCTGGGTGCTGGCCGACGACATCACGGTCCGCTCCTCGTGGGGGATCATCATGTCCTCGGTCCTGCGTCGGTCCTACCCGTCGGCGCCGGTCAGTCCGTTGCGGCTCTTCGGTCGCCGGCAGTGCCTGGCGTATCAGCAGGAGGTCGAGGGCAACGCCGCGCAGCGCCACCACGTGCGCTTCTGGCGGTGCCCGGACGGGTGGCTGCTGCCCGGCGGGCACCGCGTGCAGTGGCTCGGCGCCGGCACCTACGACCGCGCGGTGGGCCTGTCGCTGTTCACCCTCCAGGTGACCCACAAGATCGACGCGGACATCGACGTCGAGCGCGACTACATCGTCGACTCCATCCGGTACCACGTCCCCGGTGTGGGGGTCCGGGTGCTGGAGAACTTCTCGACCGGCTACCACTCCCGCAACGGTGGCGGTGACGCCATCCGCACCGACGGGGACCTGCCCGTGCTGGACCTGCGCAGCGTGCCGGTGCCCGAGGCGTCGGTGGCCGACCTGCCGCCGGGCGTGGTGCGCGCGGCCCGCGGGTTCGACGACCCGGTCGCCGAGGGCGGCGTCGCCTCGGGGGATCCGGACCGCCCGGCCGACGACGTCGCGCCCGACCCCGGCCACCTGCCGCGGCCGGCGGCGCTCACCGCGGGGTGCGCACTCGTCGCCGTCAGCGTCCTCGTGTTGACCGTGCTGGCGTTGCGCGACCTGCTGGGCGGGACGGACCTGGAGGAGTTCGCGGGGCTCGAGCAGTCCGAGGTGGTGCCCGCGGTCGTGGCGCTCGCGCTGTTCATCGGCGCGACCTACGGCGCGATGGGGGTTCTGGCACTGCTCACCTACCTGGGGTACGCCCGGCCGCGCGTGTGGTTGCTGACACTGACCGTGGTGAGCACCGTCTCCACCGAGTACGGGCGCGTGTCCACCGATGCCGAGCAGGACACCTTCCTCGGCGGGTACCCCGTCCTGGCGGTCAACGTCCTCATCATGTTGTTGCTCACGAGCCTGGCCGCGCGGACGTGGAGTCGGCGCACCGCCCAGGACCGTCGCGACCGCCGTCGGGGCGTGCGCACCGGCGCGCGGGGACTGCCGGTCGCCGCGGACCCGGTCCTCGTGGCGGCGGGGGATCCGACGTGAGCCGCGTCCCCGACGCCGCGGCGGTGCGCGCGGCCGTCGAGGCGGTGACACCGTGGCTCGACGACGACGACGAGGCGGCCGCCAGACCTGGTCGGTCCGCGTTGGCGGCGGCGGTCCGCGGCACCGTGGAGATCCTCGCGGCGGAGCTGCCGGGACGGTCGGTCGAGGTCCGGGTGCCGCCGTTCGCCGCGGCGCAGTGCGTGGAGGGGCCCCGGCACACCCGCGGCAGCCCCCCGAACGTCGTCGAGACGGACCCCCGCACCTGGCTGGAGTTGGCGACGGGCCGGCTCGACTGGGACTCGGCGATCTCCGAGGGCCGGGTGCGCGCCTCGGGGACCCGGGCGGCGGCGGTCGCCGCGGGGCTGCCGGTCGTCCGGCCGGGGTGAGGGGCCCGACCGGGTGCGGGGCTCAGCCGGGGGGTGGGGCTCGGTCGGGTGCCTCGTGACGGGGCGGGCGCGGACGCCCGGCGGAGGGGGGCTGCGCGCCGGACTTTGGGGCCGCGGGGGTCGGTGACCGTAGACTTGCAGGCGCACCGCCGGGGTCCGTCCGGGCGGACCGCCCCGAAAGTCGCGAGGGAGCACCAGCAGGTGGAGAGTACGTCGTCACGACCGGCACCGTCCGGGTCACTCCGCCGTCCCGGTGGCAGCTCCGCCGTCGGGCTCGGGCTGCCCGATCCGTCCGCCCCCGGCCCCGCAGGCCTGCCCGTCGACGCCGAGCGCATCGGCCCGGTCGAGGAATGCGGCGTCTTCGGCGTGTGGGCCCCCGGCGAGGACGTCGCCAAGCTCACCTACTACGGCCTGTACGCACTCCAGCACCGTGGCCAGGAGGCCGCCGGGATCGCCGTGGCGGACGGTGAGCAGGTCCTGGTCTACAAGGATCTCGGCCTGGTCAGTCAGGTCTTCGACGAGCAGACCCTCGAGTCGATGCACGGTCACGTGGCGATCGGCCACTGCCGCTACTCCACCACCGGCGCGGCGAGCTGGGACAACGCCCAGCCGATGTTCAGGCCGATCATCGACGGCGGTTCCGTCGTCCTCGGCCACAACGGCAACCTCGTCAACACGCAGGAACTCAAACGGCACGCGACGGCCCTGGGGATCGGCGGGTACTCGGAGGAGAGCACCCACTCGGACTCCGACATCGTCTCGACCCTGCTGGCCCACGAAGCGCGCGACGGGGGACTCGAGGAGGCCGCGGCCCGTCTGCTGCCCCGGCTCCGCGGCGCCTACTGTCTCACCTTCTCCGACGAGAACACGCTCTACGCGGCCCGCGACCCGCACGGTGTCCGCCCGCTGGCGCTCGGCCGCCTCGAGCGTGGCTGGGTCGTCTCGTCCGAGACGTCGGCCCTGGACATCGTCGGCGCCTCGTTCGTCCGCGACATCGAGCCCGGCGAACTCATCGCGATCGACGCCGACGGCGTGCGGTCCCGCAAGCTCTCGCCCCCGACCCCCAAGACGTGCGTGTTCGAGTACGTCTACCTCGCCCGTCCCGACTCGGTGATCAACCAGCGCCTGGTCAACTCCGCGAGGGTCGAGATCGGGCGCCGCCTGGCCCGCGAGCATCCCGCCGAGGGTGACCTGGTGATCCCGGTCCCCGAGTCCGGCACCCCGGCCGCCGTCGGTTACGCGCAGGAGTCCGGGATCCCGTTCGCGCAGGGGCTGACGAAGAACGCCTACGTGGGCCGTACGTTCATCCAACCCAGCCAGACCATCAGGCAACTGGGGATCCGACTCAAGCTCAACCCGCTGCGTGAGGTGATCCGCGGGCAGCGGCTCGTGGTGGTGGACGACTCGATCGTTCGGGGCAACACCCAGCGCGCCCTGGTCCGCATGTTGTACGAGGCCGGAGCCCGTGAGGTGCACGTCCGGATCGCCTCGCCGCCGGTGCGCTGGCCGTGCTTCTACGGGATCGACTTCGCGAGCCCCGCCGAACTCATCGCCAACGGCGTCGACGCCTCGGACGGGATGCTCGAGGGGGTGCGCCGCGCCATCGGCGCGGACAGCCTCGGATACGTCTCCGTCGAGGGGATGATCGAGGCCAGCGGCCAACGCGGCGACGAACTGTGCGCAGCGTGCTTCGACGGGCACTATCCCATCGAGCTTCCCGACGACTCGCCCATGAGCGCGGCCGTGCGCGCGCTGGCAGCCGAGGTCGACGGCCTCGAGGCCGATCGCTTCCCGGTCCGCAGTGACATCGCGGACCCCGTCCGCCGACCCTGAACGGGCGCCCGACCAGGGGCGCCGACGAGGAGAGACCACATGACCGACAACTCACACCCCCCGACCGGCGCCTCGTATGCCGCCGCGGGCGTCGACATCGACGCCGGCGAGCGCGCGGTGGAGCTGTTCGCCCCCCATGCCAAGCGGGCGACCCGGCCGGAGGTGATGGGAGGCCTCGGTGGATTCGCCGGCCTGTTCTCGCTGAAGAACACCTACCGGCAACCGCTCCTCGCGTCGTCCACGGACGGCGTCGGGACCAAGATCGCCGTCGCGCAGGCGATGGACGTCCACAACACGGTCGGTATCGATCTCGTCGCCATGGTCGTCGACGACCTCGTGGTGTGCGGTGCCGAGCCGCTGTTCCTGCAGGACTACATCGCCATCGGCAAGGTCGTCCCCGAGCACGTCGCGGACATCGTCGAGGGGATCGCGGAGGGCTGCGTCCGGGCCGGGTGCGCGCTGCTGGGCGGGGAGACGGCCGAGCACCCCGGGCTCATGGCCCCGGGGGAGTACGACATCTCCGCCACCGGTGTGGGGATCGTCGAGGCCGACGAGATCCTCCAGGCCGAGAAGGTCCGCCCCGGCGACGTGATCATCGGCATGGCCTCCTCGGGGCTGCACTCCAACGGGTACTCGTTGGCCCGGCACGTCCTCCTCGAGCTCGCCCGACTCCCGCTCGAGGGGCACGTCGAGGAGTTCGGACGGACGCTGGGTGAGGAGCTGCTCGAGCCGACGCGTATCTATGCGCTCGACTGCCTGAGCCTCATCGCGGAGACCGACGTCCGGGTCTTCAGCCACGTCACCGGCGGCGGGCTCGCCGAGAACCTCGCCCGGGTGATGCCCCGCGGCCTGGTCGCGCGCCTCGACCGGGGGCGCTGGCCCGTTCCCGCCGTCTTCGGCACCATCGCCCACCACGGCCGCGTCGAGCAGGCCGAGATGGAGCGCACGTTCAACATGGGGGTCGGGATGGTCGCCGTCCTGCCCGAGGAGGACGTGGACCGGGCCCAGGCCGTCCTCACCGCACGCCACGTCGAGAACTGGGTGATCGGGCGCGTGGAGAAGGCCGGCGAGGACGCCGACGCCCCCCGCGTGACACTCGAGGGTTCACACGCCCGGTTCTGACCGCTCGCAGACGACAGCGACCCGGCCGGGGCAGTTCCGGCCGGGTCGCTGTGTCGTCGTGAGGTGTCCCGGCCAGTGTGACACGCGTGAGCCGGGCATCCTCGGGGATGCCCGGCCCACGTGGGTCTACCGGGAACGGGGGATGATCAGTACCTGGTGTCGCCGTCGGACCATGACCCGTAGGGGTCATCGTCCTCATCGGTGCTGAGCCGCGTCGGCGACCCTCCACCCGACAACTCCTGCTGGAGACGTTCTAGGTCCGTCTGCGGAGTGTTGTACTTGAGTTCGCGAGCGACCTTGGTCTGCTTCGCCTTCGCGCGGCCTCGGCCCATTGACCTGACCCCCTCGGAAACGGTGCTGGGCCACCTCGGGGGTGCCCATTGCAAGTGTGAGTATCTGCCTGTCCACAGGATAGCGTGCCCGGCGCGGAATGTCCGCCCGGGTGTCGAGGGAGTCGTCTCCGGCAGTGACCCGCGGGGGTGATCCGACCCCCGCGGGGGTGTCAGGCCTGGCCGCGGAGTCGGCGGATGGCCTCTCGTCCGGCCTGGGTCCCGGTGTCCTCCGGGGCGCTGTCCGGGTCGACGGCGGCGACGACCCCGTCGATCTCGAGGGCGGCGTCGACGGCCACGGACCGCTTGAGCAGGGCGAGGGCCACCGGTCCGTCCTCGTGGTGCTGGACCACGGTCCCGACGCGTCCGACGGGGCGGCCGGCGGCGCGGACCTCGGCGCCCGGCACGGGCAGTTCGTCGCTGGCGGATCCATCCAGCTGGAGTCGGACCAGGACCCGGGGCGACCGTCCGAGGTTGTGGACCCTGGACACGGTCTCCTGGCCGCGGTAGCACCCCTTGTCCAGGTGCACGGCGCCGCGCTGCGCCACATCGCCGATCCAGGTGGGGAGCTCGTGGGGGATGGTCTTCTCGTCGGTGTCCACCCCGAGACGGCCGCGCGGCGGGGTCGTCCCCGCCGCCCGCAGGGCCTCGAACGCCCACGACCCCGCCGGACGCGCTCCCGCGGCGACCGCCGCGTCGAACCACGCGCCCAGTCCGGAGCGCGGGACCAGCAGGTCGATCGACCCGGTCAGGGGCCAGGGCATCCGCCGGGCCACACCGCCGCCCGGCAGCGGGATGCCGGCGTAGTCCCCGACCGGCAGGGTCACCTCGGTGCCGTCCGGGGCCTCGAGGGAGGCGGGGAGGGCGGCGCCGGTGAGGGTGAGGACGGCGAGGTCCGCGGTCTCCGGGCTCGCGTCGGCCCAGAAGACCATCTTGGTGAGGAACTGCAGCAGGTCCGCTCCCCGGCCGGGTTCGGTGTCCACGACGAGCGTGCCGCCGACGTCGGCGAGGACCGCGTGGTGTTCCACCCGCCCGTTCGCGTCCAGCACCAGAGTCTCGGCGCCGCCACCGTCCGGGATCTCGGACACGTGCTGGGAGACGAAGCCCTCCAGCCAGGTCAGCCGCTCGCCGCCACCGATGGTCAGGACGTCCCGGTGGGAGCGGTCGACGACCACCGGCGCGGAGTCGGCCGCGCGCTGCTCCCCGAACGGGTCGCCGTAGTGGTACGGCACCCCGACGTCGGGGGAGGTGTCGGCCTGGTTCACTGCTCCGGGGCGGGTCAGGATCGGGCTGCGGTAGCCGCTGTCGGTCCGCTCGGGCACAACTGGGTCGGTCACGATCGCGAGTCTACGTACCCCGCCGTAGTGTTGGGCGGCATGGGCACAGCAGTGGAAACGGGTACCGATCGGACTGACGACGCACGGGTGGTCGTCCTCGTCGCGGGCGGTCCGGAGGGGCCGCGTCCCCGGGTCCACCCGTCCGATCAGCCACTGTTGTTGGCCGACGACCTGGCTGCCGTCCGTGGCGACGGTTGCTTCGAGACACTCCTCGTCGTCGGTGGCCGCCCCGCCAAGCCGGAACGTCACCTGGCGAGACTCGCCAGATCAGCGGCCTCGCTGGGGCTGACCGGGCCGTCCCCGGAGCAGTGGCTGGCGGGCATCGACCTGGCCGCGCGCCGGTGGGGGCCGGACTCGGAGGCGATGCTGCGGTTGGTGCTGTCCCGCGGGCCCGAGCGCGGCGGGCGGGAGACGGCCTACATCACCGTCGCGCCCGTGAGCGGGGTGGCCCTGCGGGCGCGGGCCGAGGGAATCGCGGTGACGGCCCTCGGTCGGGGGTATGCGTCGGACGTCGCCGCGTCCGCCCCGTGGCTGCTGCTCGGATCCAAAACGCTGTCGTATGCGGCCAACATGGCGGCGCTGCGGCACGCCGCCGCGGCCGGGTTCGACGACGTGGTCTACCTGTCCTCCGACGGTGAGGTGCTGGAGGGCCCCCGTTCCACCGTGGTGATCGCCCGCGGCGGTGAGCTGGTGAGCCCTCCGGCGGAGGTGGGGATCCTCGAGGGCACCACCCTGGCGGCCATGGCGGAGATCGCCGGGGCCGAGGGTGTGCGCGTGCGGCGGGAGCGGCTGCTGCTGACCGACCTGTTGGCCGCGGACGCGGTGTGGCTGTTGTCCTCGGTGACCCTGTGTGCGCGGGTCCGCAGGGTCGACGATGTGACGCTGTCGACCGGGGACCCCGGGATCGATGTCGTCGGCATGGTCGACCGCGCGGTCGGCCGCGGGTGACGGGCCCCGCCACCCGGGCGGGGAACCGCTAGCCGGCTATCCGACGCAGTCGCGCGGACATGTGGGGCACCAGGCCCCGCTCCGGGTGGACGCGCTCCTCGACCCAGCCCAGGTCGCCGCCCTCGACGATCCCGTAGATGCGCTTGGCGCCGCCACGCTTGGGCCCGGTGGGGGACGCGAGGACCACGTCGGTGGTCATCTCCCAGGCCGACTGGCTGATCGGTGCGCCGTAGTACATCTCGATCACGCCGGACGCGTGGGCCACGAGGAACTCGAGCTGGTCATCCGCGGAGATCCGCCAGAATCCCGTCTCCCGGTAGGCCGCATCGTCCACGGCGCCACCGGCGTCGAAGGTCCAGGCGCGGGAGGTCCAGGTCAGATAGTTCTCGCCGTCGTGGGCGACGATGAGTTGTTGGCCGAACCGGTGCTGGCCGCGGTCCTCGGTGTCGGCCTCGCCCTCACCCTCCCAGACGCCCACGAGGGGCAGCAGGGCCAGCAGACCCGGGTGCAGATCGGGGCCGAAGCGCAGGTTGGCGGTGTCCTCGGGGACCGGGAGTTCGGAGAACGGGGCGATGTTGCGGCGCGCGGTCTCCTCCGACCGCTCCGCCGCGGCGTCGACGGCCGCGTTTCCGGATCCGGGCACGACCGACCGGCCGCCTCCCCCTGAGGGGGTGGGCGGCGCGGGGTCACCGGTGTTCGGCTGGTCGCGTTCCGTCACGACTCGTCGGTGACCGTGCGGTACACGATGTAGCAGGTGGCCCACAGGATGGCCAGCGTGCAGAGGACCAGGAGGATCTCGAAGAAGAGCACCATGGCCCAATCCTAACCCCGAGCCTCTCAGCCGAGTGAGACGCGGGCCTCGATCGAGTGGATGAGGCAGTCCTCGGAGGGCAAGACGAAGTCCTCGCTGACCCGCGCGGTGGCGCCCACGACGGTCGCCAGGGTGAAGTCCGCGTGCACGACGCCCTCGCGCCCCGGGGGGTCGACGGTGATGACGATGTCGCGGACCTCGCGGATCACCGAGTACTGCAGGTGCAGGTGGAGGTCCCACCGGAGCTGGTCCGCCCCGAACCCGGTCTTCAGGCCGTTCTCGCGACGGACACAGTCCTTCGCGAACGGCACACGGAACGCCGCGGCCGGGACCGTGAGCGCGGTGAGGTACATCCGAACGGCTGCCTCCCGCTCCTCGGGGGAGTAGGGGCCGGGGTGATCGGGCACGGCCGGGGTCGCCCCACGGCGTTGATCGATTCCCACGAGGACGGTGGAGGCGACCGCGGCGCCGACGGCGACGACGGAGGCTCGCCCGGCCATACCGAGCGCACGCGACAGGAGAGACATGGGATCGAGATTAGCCAGTCCCGCCGGCCGCCGGGGTGAACACGCGGCTCACCGCTCGACGGGGACCCCGATCAGGGAGCCGTACTCCACCCAGCTGCCGTCGTAGTTGACGACGTTCGGTTGATCGAGGAGCTCGTGGAGGACGAACCAGGTGTGGCTGGACCGCTCGCCGATCCGGCAGTACGTGACGACGCGCTGCCCGGGGGTGCCGAGAAGATCGGCGTAGATCTCACGGAGCTCGGCGTCGGGCCGGAACGTACCGTCGCGGGTGACGGCTCGGTTCCACGGAATGCTCACCGCGCCGGGGATGTGCCCGCGCTGTCGGCCGCCCTCCTGGGGCAGGCCGGCCGGTGCGGCGAGTCGGCCGGTGAACTCGTCGACCGATCGCACGTCGACGAGCGCGTCACTGCCGAGGCCCGAGAGCACGTCCTCGCGGAACGCCCGGATCGACAGGTCCTGGGGCTCGGCGACGTACTCGGTCGCCGGGCGCTGCGGCAGCTCGGTCTCCAGTGGCAGGCCGTCCCGTTCCCAGCGCATACGGCCCCCGTCGAGGAGACGGACGTCGGGGTGCCCGTACAGCCGGAGGTACCAATAGGCATAGGCGGCGAACCAGTTGTGGTTACCGCCGTAGACCACCACGGTGTGCTCGCGGGTGATGCCCCGACCGGACAGGAGTTCGCCGAACCGCTCACGGTCGACGAGATCGCGCGTGTACTCCTGCTGGAGTTCGGTTCGCCAGTTCAGCGCGACAGCACCGGGGATGTGTCCGTCGGAGTGGTAGGCCGTCACGTCCTCGTCGACCTCGAGGAAGACCACCGAGTCGTCGGCCAGGCGCGAGGAGGCCCAGCGGGTGCTGACCAGAACGTCGTCGCGACTCATGGGCCCGAGTCTAGAGGTCCGTCCGTGCGAGGCCGTCGAGCGGCGCGGTGCCGGGCCCGCCCTCACCGGCGGCGGTGATGGTGCCGCCCGTGATGCTGAGGGTCTCGACCGCCACGCCCAGCGGGAGGACGTCCGGTTCCAACGTCAGTGCCGTGCGGCGCAGGGCCAGCTCGCCGTCGCCGGCGGGGAACCCCGCCGGCCCGGTCGCGGGTGCCACGGGGACGAGCCGTGCGCCGAGGTCGTCGACGACGAGGTCGACGAACGCCGAGACGCGGACGTCGGATCCCTCGAGTGTCCCGGTGACCCGGGCCCGGGTCTCGGTACCCCCGGCGAGGCTCGGGTCGTCGGCCGCGCCGACCAGCACGTCCCGCATCCCCAGGGCCGGGCCGAGCGAGGCCCCGGTGATCTGTACCGAGACCGTCACCTCCCCGGCGGTCAGCGGACCGGTCGGGTCCTCCGGCACGGAGACGTCGGTGGCCACGGCCTCCACCGCGACCGGCCCGAGCCCGGGCCGGTCGACCCCTTCGACCCGGATCGTCGCCGAGACGAGGGTGTCCGGGCCGGACCACCGCGACCCCGGCGCGCCGCCGATCGTCACCGAGGGGGGCCCGGCACCAGTGTTCCCCGGGTCGATCCGACCGGACAGGTCGGCCTCGATCCGTGAGGCGGACACCGTCTCCACGGTGAAGGCGCTGCCGGCCACGACGGCCACGGCGACAGCCGCGATGACGACGGGGCGGGGGAGTCTCATGGCATTCAGGTGTACTCCAATCCCCGTTGCGGGGGTGCGGGTCGCTAGTATCGTCTCGGCCCCCGGACGGAGAGGAAGCGACATGGACGTAGTGCTCCTCGCCGCTGAAGCAGACCCGGAGGCGGTCATCCCCGCGCTGCCTCTCCTCCCGCACTCGGTGCGTGTACTCCCGCCGCTGGCGTCCTCGCTGGGGGATCTCTCCGGTGCGGCACTCGCCCTGGTCGACGCGCGGAGTGATCTCGCGGCGTCGCGGGCACTGTGCAGGCTGCTGTCCGGTGGCGGGGACCTCGCCGTCATCGCCGTCGTCTCCGAGGGGGGACTGATCGCCGTCAGCGGGGACTGGGGCCTCGACGACATCCTCCTGCCGACCACCGGGCCGGCGGAGGTGGACGCCCGGTTCCGCCTCGCCACCGCGCGGCACTCGTCCCAGGGCGAGGCGGACGGTGGCCTCCTCACGGTCGGCGAGCTGGTCATCGACGAGGAGACCTACGTCGCCCGCGTCAAGGGGCGCCCCCTGGATCTGACCTACAAGGAGTTCGAGCTCCTCAAGCACCTGTGCCAGCATCCCGGCCGGGTCTTCTCCCGCGCGCAGCTGCTCCAGGAGGTGTGGGGTTACGACTTCTTCGGTGGAACCCGGACCGTCGACGTCCACGTCCGGCGACTGCGCGCCAAGCTCGGTCCCGATCACGAGTCGCTGATCGGCACCGTCCGTAACGTCGGGTACAAAGCGGTCCGGCCGTCGGATCGCAGGGAGGACGGAGGCGACGCATGACAGTCACCGAACGCGCACCGGACGCCGGTGCCGCCGACCGCATCGAGGCGATGGCACGGCAGGCGGGATCGGTCGACGGGGTCGCACCCCTCGGTGAGCAGCCCCTCCGGTCCCTCCGCGGGTCGGCCGACGGGGTTCGTCACTTCCTCGCGACCGCCGCAGACTCGCCCGACGCCGACTCGGCCGGTGCCGCCACGGGCGGGGGTTCCGCTGACCCCGCGATCGTCGGCTACGCCCAGCTCGTCGGCGCCGGGGACGAGGCCTCGGCGGAACTGGTCGTGGACCCCTCGCACCGGCGCCGGGGGCACGGGAGCGCCCTCGTCCGCGCGGTCCTCGATGCCGAGCCCGGCGCCGCGATGTGGGCGCACGGTGACCTGCCGGCCGCGCGGGCCCTGGCAGAGGGCCTCGGGCTGGCGCGGACACGCGAACTGCTGAAGATGCGCCGGCGCGCCGCCGGCGGGCCCGCGCTTCCGGATCCGCACCCGCCCGGGGGGATCGAGACCGGAACCCTCGCCGAGGCCGCGTCGGAGGGCGGGTCGCGGTGGCCGGGGATGGACACCCGGGAGGAGTTCCTCCGCGTGAACAACGCCGCGTTCTCGTGGCATCCGGAACAGGGGGGCTGGACGCGAGAGCAGCTCGACGACCGGCTCGGCGTCGACTGGGTGGATCCCGGCGCGGTCTTCCTCGCCGTGGATGTCGCGGGCGAGACGCCGCGGCTGGCCGGGTTCCACTGGACGAAGACCGTCGCCGAGCCCGGGCAGCCGGTCGAGGGCGAGGTCTACGTGGTCGCCGTGGACCCGTCTGGCCAGGGCAGGGGCCTGGGCGGTCTGCTCACCGCCGTCGGGGTCGAGCACCTCGAGGGCCGGGCCGGGGCGGAATCGGTCGTCCTCTACGTGGAGGGCGACAACCTCCCGGCCATCCGCACCTACGAGAGGCTCGGTTTCGCCGTCGAGCACCGAGACGTGACGTACGCCTCACGCTGAATTCCGCGGCGGTCCGGAGACGAGATCTCAGGATCACCCCAGGTGGGGTACCGCGGGGGGGAGGGACGGCTGTCCGGGTGAACAGCCCATGACCAGGGAGTTCATCTCGGGTTCACCTACGTCCTCGGCGTTGTTCACGTCCGCACCCTAGGTTCTCTCCACGTCGGATCGGCGCGTCCCGGTCCGGCCCTGCGACCCAGTCGCCGACAACGTGACCCGGTGGAGGTCTCCACCGGATGAACCAAGGAGATTCTGTGGACCTCAAGCGCACCGGTGCCCTGCTCGGGCTGGCCGCCCTGACGACGGCCGGACTGGCCGCCTGCTCCGACGACAACGCGGGGACCAACGACACCGCCCAGAACGTCGCGGGCGTCGAGTGCGAGGGGAAGCCCAACCTCAATGCCTCGGGATCCTCGGCGCAGAACAACGCCATGACGATCTTCGCCAACTCCTACGCCACGAGTTGTGAGGGACAGACCATCGACTACAACTCCAACGGCTCCGGCGCCGGCGTGAAGGAGTTCATCGGTGGACAGACCGACTTCGGCGGTTCCGACTCGGCGCTGAAGGAGGACGAGTACCCCCAGGCCGAGCAGCGCTGTGAGAGCCCCGCGTGGAACCTTCCGGCGGTCTTCGGTCCGATCGCGGTGGCCTACAACCTCGACGGGGTCGAGCTCAGCCTGTCGGGCTCCACCATCGCCCAGATCTTCAACGGCGAGATCACCACCTGGAACGACCCGGCCATCGCCGCGGAGAACGAGGGAGTGGAGCTCCCCGAGCAGGACATCACCGTGATCTTCCGCTCCGACGAGTCGGGTACGACCGACAACTTCCAGAAGTACCTCGTGGCCGCGTCCGACGGCGCGTGGACCCAGGAGGCCGGCAAGACGTTCAACGGCGGCGTCGGCGAGGGCGCCAAGGGCAACGAGGGCGTCTCGGCCGCGATCGGCCAGACCCCGGGGACCATCACCTACACCGAGTGGTCCTACGCCAAGAACCAGGGCCTGTCGATGGCCAAGGTCATCACGCCGGCGGACGCCGAGGGCGTGGAGCTCAACGCCGAGACCGCGGGCACGACCATCGACTCCGCCAAGCTGCAGAACGAGGGGACCAACGACCTGGTGATCGACACCTCGTCCTTCTACGTCCCGGAGGCCGCGGGGGCCTACCCGATCCTCATGCCGACCTACGAGATCGTCTGCTCCGAGTACCCCGACGCCGAGACCGCTGCTGCGGTCAAGGCCTTCCTGAACGTCGCCGTCTCCGAGTCCGTGCAGGGTGAGCTCGAGGGCGAGGGTTACATTCCGGTTCCCGACGCCTTCCGTGGCAAGCTGACTGACGCGATCGACGCGATCAAGTGAAAGCCCGGTCGCCGTCCCCGTCCGCGGACGGGGACGGCGACCGACCTCATACAGACCCCCGGAAGACTGAAGGTCCCATGACTGTGCACGACTCCGTCGAACGAGACGTCGACAAGACCGCCGGCCGCCGCGGTGAATGGTCGGAGGACGACCACCCGGGGGCCGGGGGCCGGGGAGACGGCCCACGGGGCCTGCTCACCAACGGGTCGTCCCGGAATATCGACTCCGTCTTCCGGTCGGTCACGGTCGCGGCGGGCGCGATCATCGTCGGGCTCATCGCGCTGATCGGCATCGTGCTGGTCCTCCAGGCGGTGCCCTCCATCCTCCAGGACCAGGTCAACTTCTTCACCAGTTCCGAGTGGAACACGACCGATCCCGACAACCTGAGGTTCGGCATCCTCGACCTGTTGAAGGTCACGGTCCTGAGCTCGGTCTTCGCACTGCTGCTCGCGGTGCCCGTCGCGATCGGGATCGCGACGTTCCTCGTCCAGTACGCGCCACCCCGGATCTCCCGGGCGCTGTCGGCGATGATCGACCTGCTGGCGGCCGTCCCGTCGATCGTGTACGGGATGTGGGGACTCATCGTCCTCGGCCCGTGGATCACCCCCTTCGCCACCTGGCTCAACGAGAACCTGGGGTGGTTCTTCCTCTTCGCCGACGGGAACGTCTCGATCGCCGGAGGCGGGACCATCTTCACCGCGGGCATCGTGCTCGCGATCATGATCCTCCCGATCATCACCTCGATGTCCCGCGAGACGATCCGTCAGACCCCGTCGTTGCACCAGGAGGCCGCTCTGGCACTCGGCGCGACGAAGTGGGAGAAGATCCGGATGACGTGCTTCCCCTACGCCAAATCGGGCATGATCGCCGGGTCGATGCTCGCCCTCGGCAGAGCGCTCGGCGAGACGGTGGCGGTGCTCATCATCCTCCGTGCCTCGAGCTCGGCCAGCGGCCTCTCCCTGTTCGACGGGGGCTTCACGTTCGCGTCGAAGATCGCTTCCGGGTCCGCGGAGTTCAACAACCCGATGTCGACCGGGGCCTACATCGCCGCCGGCCTCGTGCTCTTCCTCCTCACGTTCATCGTCAATCTCATCGCGCGCTCGGTGTCCGGTGGAAAGGTCAACGGCTGATGTCCCAGGTAACCCCCGACCTCGCACGACCGGCCAAGCCGTCCGAGACCTTCCTCCCCGTCTCCGGTGGGCGGAAGGCGAAGAACTCCGTGGCGACGGCGGTGTTCACCCTGTCGTTCATCGTCGCGGTGATCCCGTTGATCGCGCTGCTCTACAAGGTGGTCTCCGCGGGGGCCGAGGCGATCATCAACCCGACCTGGTGGACGAACTCGCTCTTCCTCGTGTCGCCGTCGTCGCTCGCCGGCGGCGTCGGTCACGCCATCTACGGCAGCCTCGTCCAGGCGCTCATCGCGGCCGTCATCTCGATCCCACTGGGTATCGCCGCCGGCATCATGCTCGTGGAGTATCCCGACTCCAAGCTGGCGCGACCCACCACCCTCATGGTCGACGTCCTCGCCGGCGTCCCCTCGGTGGTCGCGGCGATCTTCATCTTCGGCATCTGGATCACGATGCTGCAGTTCGAGTTGAGCGCCTTCGCTGTGGGACTCGCGTTGGTCCTGCTCATGATCCCGCTGATCGTCCGCTCCACCGAGGAGATGCTCAAGCTCGTCCCGGATGAGTTGCGCGAAGCCTCGTACGCGTTGGGGGTGCCCAAGTGGAAGACCATCACCAGCGTGGTCATCCCCACCGCACTGTCTGGGATGATCTCGGGCATCTTCCTGGCTCTCGCCCGGGTGATGGGGGAGACCGCGCCCGTGCTCATCCTGGTGGGGTACACCGCGAGCTACAACTACGACCTCTTCCAGGGCAACATGGCCTCGCTGCCACTGCTGATCTACAACCAGCTGTCCAACCCCAACGACGCCGGTCAGTACCGCATCTGGGGCGCGGCTCTCACGCTCATCCTCATCATCGCGCTCGCGAACGTTCTCGCGGCGTTCGCTTCCAAGGCGCTCGCGCCGAAGACCAAGTAAGGACACATCGGTTCAGATGGCAAAGCGACTCGACCTCGAGAACGTCGATATCTTCTACGGTGACTTCCACGCGGTGAAGGACGTCGACCTCCACGTCCCGCCGCGGTCCGTGACCGCCTTCATCGGCCCTTCCGGTTGTGGCAAGTCCACCGTGTTGCGCTCCCTCAACCGTATGCACGAGGAGATCGCGGGCGCCTACGTCAAGGGCTCCATCAAGCTCGACGGGGTGGACATCTACGACAAGAAGATCGACCCCGTCGCCGTCCGGCGGACCATCGGGATGGTCTTCCAGCGCCCCAATCCGTTCCCCACGATGTCCATCAAGGAGAACGTGGTCGCGGGACTCAGACTCCAGGGGGTCAAGAACAAGAAGACCCTCGACGAGGTCGCGGAGAAGTCACTGCGCGGCGCGAACCTCTGGAACGAGGTGAAGGACCGCCTCGACAAGCCCGGCGGTGGACTCTCCGGCGGCCAGCAGCAGCGTCTGTGCATCGCCCGCGCGATCGCCATCGAGCCGCAGGTGCTGTTGATGGACGAGCCGTGTTCCGCGCTCGACCCGATCTCGACGCTGGCCGTGGAGGACCTCATCGCGGAGCTCAAGAACGAGTTCACGATCGTGATCGTCACCCACAACATGCAGCAGGCCGCACGCGTATCCGATCAGACCGCGTTCTTCTCCCTCGAGGCCACCGGCATGCCGGGTCAACTGGTCGAGGTCAACTCCACGGAGAAGATCTTCTCCAACCCGGACAACAAGCAGACCGAGGACTACGTCTCCGGCCGTTTCGGCTGACCCGTCCCTGCGGCATATCGACGACTGCCCCGATACCGGCCTCGAGGCCGGTACCGGGGCAGTCGTCGATTCGCGTCCGGCCCCCGGTGTCAGGCGCCCCCGGAGGGGCCCTCCCCGCCGGCCGCCTCGTGGCGGGCGATGCGCTCCTTGAAGGTCCGGTCCGTCTCGTTGAACTGGCGCACCAGTTCCTCGCTGGAGGGGGACGGGCGCTCGGGGTCGTCCTCGGGGACGGTGGCGTACTCGCCGGTCGCCAGGAAGATCACGCGCTGGGCGACCTCCACGGCGTGGTCGGCGAAGCGCTCGTAGTACCGGCCCAGGAGGGTGACGTCGACCGCGCAGGCCACACCCCACTTCCACTCCCGGACGGTGAGCAGGGTGAACAGATGACGCCGCAGGTCGTCGACGGCGTCATCCTGCCGTGCCAGCGTGGCCGCCTGCTCGGCATCCCGGTTGAGGAGGACCTCGGTGGCGGAGCGCCCCAGTGAGACTGCCACCCGGCCCATCTCGGCGAGGTAGCCGTTGACGGGCTCGGGCAGAACCGGCTCGGGGTGGCGACGGCGGACGATCTTGGCGACGTGGCCGGCGAGCGTGCCCATCCGGACGAGGTCCTGCACGAGCTGGATCGACGTGACCACCTGTCGCAGATCACGCGCGACGGGCGCCTGGAGGGCGAGCAGTGCGAAGCCCCGCTCCTCGTTCTCGGTCGCCAGCCGGGACATCTCCGTCGCGGACTCCAGGACCTTCTCTGCGGCGACGAGGTCGACCTGGAGCAGGGCGTGGGTCGCCAGCTCCATGTCATCGGTCGCGAGGGAGCACATCCGGGCCATGGACGTGGCCAGGCCCGCGAGTTCTTCGGAGTAGACAAGACGCATATCGCCAGGATACGCGCATGTCAGGGCGGTTACCGCCGGTGCGGTGAACGACCGGTGAACATTCGGCCGCGACGGGCTCAGCCGCCCGAGTTCTCGGCGTCCGCGCCCTCGAGCGCGGTGGCGTCGTCCTCCGGGTCATCGAGCCAACCCTCGGGCAGCAGCACCCTGGAGGGGGAGCCCTGACGCCCCCGCGGGCCGTACCCGTCGGCCGGGAAGGGCTCGTCGGCGGGGAGATCCGCGAGCAGCTCGGCCAGGTCGTCCAGGGTGCGGACGGCGGACAGACCGACCCGCTTCTCCGATCCGGCCGGGAAGCCCCGGAGGTACCACGCGACGTGCTTGCGGATGTCGCGCATCCCCTTGTCCTCGCCGTGGTGCTGCGCGAGGAGTTCGCCGTGGCGGTACATGATGCGCGCGACCTCGCCCAGCGCGGGCGGGGTCGGCGCCTCGCGTCCGTCCAACCGTGCGGCCAGTTCGGAGAAGAGCCACGGACGGCCCAGGCAACCGCGGCCGATCACCACGCCCGCGCAGCCGGTCTGATCGCGCATCCGCACGGCGTCCTCGGCGGAGAAGATGTCGCCGTTGCCCAGCACCGGCACATCCGAGACCGCTCCGACATGGTCGACGAGCCGGGAGATCTGCGACCAGTCGGCCTCGCCGGAGTACCGCTGGGCGGCCGTCCGCGCGTGGAGCGCGACCGCCTGCGCGCCCTCCTCGACGGCGATGCGGCCGGCGTCGAGATGGGTGTGGTGGGCGTCGTCGATGCCGACGCGCATCTTCACTGTCACCGGGATGTCGGTGCCCTCGGTGGCGCGGACCGCCGCGGCGACGATCGAGCGGAACAGCCGGCGCTTGTAGGGGATGGCGGACCCGCCGCCGCGCCGGGTGACCTTGGGGACGGGGCAGCCGAAGTTGATGTCGATGTGATCGGCCAGGTCCTCGTCGACGATCATCTTGGCGGCCGCGTAGGTGTATTCGGCGTCGACCGTGTACAGCTGCAGGCTGCGTGGCGACTCGTCCGGGGCGAAGGTGGCCATGTGCAGCGTCCCGGGCTGGCGTTCCACCAGGGCGCGGGCGGTGACCATCTCGCAGACGTACAGGCCGGACACCGACCCCTGCTGTTCACGCTCGATCTCGCGGCAGAGCGTGCGGAACGCGACGTTGGTGACCCCGGCCATCGGCGCCAGGACGACGGGGGACGCGAGTTCCAGGGGGCCGATGCGCAGTGCGGGCGCCGCGGCGGCGGTGGGTGCGGACATGACCCCGATTCTCCCAGCGGGGCGCGAGCAGGTCCAATGGGCCCGCGCGACGGGCGGTGACTGGTGCCCCCAGTCGGGCTCGAACCGACGACCTGCGGATTAAAAGTCCGTAGCTCTACCAACTGAGCTATAGGGGCGACGGTCACGATACCGTCCCCGTGTGCGGTTGGTTTATCCGCCCGGTGGGCGGTGCCCTACACTGGACTCCGCTGCGGACCGGGGCACCCGGACGTGGCGTAGGCCCCCTTCGTTTAGCGGCCTAGGACACCGGCCTTTCACGCCGGCAGCGCGGGTTCGAATCCCGTAGGGGGTACATAGTGTCGAGGTCCCGGTCACCGTCAGGTGGCCGGGACCTCGTGCATTCATGGCCCACGTGCCTCTGACGTGCTCGGATACGGTCCGCAGGGGGCCGATTTGCGCAAAGGTCCGGCGGTCCACTAATGTTCTTTCTCGTGCGAAGAGCACGGCCCTGTGGCGCAGTTGGTTAGCGCGCCGCCCTGTCACGGCGGAGGTCGCGGGTTCGAGTCCCGTCAGGGTCGCCAGAGACATACCGGCGCATTCGGTGTTCACCGGGTGCGCCGGTGGTCTTAGGGCCAGGTAGCTCAGTTGGTACGAGCGTCCGCCTGAAAAGCGGAAGGTCGTCGGTTCGATCCCGACTCTGGCCACAACACCGACGAACGCGTCGGAGGGAACCCCCTCCGGCGCGTTCGTCGTTTCGGGGAACGTCCTCCCCTCGTTATAGCGTGGACGCCATGCCATCGACTGCCGCCGAGGTCCCTGACGTGCCGGAAAAGTCCCGAACGGGACCTCGGTGGGGGATCGTCGCCGCCGTCAGCGGGCTCGTCGGCATCCTGCTCGCGATCATCGTGCCGCTGTTGCCGGTCACGCAGACCACCTCCACCGTCAGCTGGCCCGAGGCGGGCACCCTCGAGCCGGTCACCGCGCCGCTCGTCGCGTACTACCCACTCGACCTCACCGTCGAGGTGCCGTGCACGGCCGTCGGTCAGTTGCCCGGCGGCCGCGAGGACGGCGTGCTGGTCTCGACCGCGCCCCGCGAGGCGGGGGAGAACGCGGCCGCCCGCGGGCTCATGGTGTCCGTCGCCGGCCCCAACGTGGAGATCCGCAGCCGTAACGCACTGGTCGCCTCCGCGCCCACCGATGCGGTCACCGCGCCCGGCGCGTGTTCCACCATCCGCGTCACCGCTGACTCAGGGTCGATCGGCGCCGAGTTCGTCGGTCTGGAGATCGACGGGCAGGGCGTCGGCGGCCGGATCGACGCGGACCTCCGCCCGCAGGTGGTCGGAGTGTTCACCGACCTGGAAGGTGCGGCGCCGGAGGGCATGGCCGTCGACATCACGGTCGACTCGCGCTACACCACCCAGGCGACCGCACTGAAGCAGGCCGCGATCGTCGTGGGCATCCTCGCGATCATCGTCGCGCTGGTCGCGCTGCACCGGCTCGACCTGCGGGACGGGCGGATCGCGCGCCGCATCCTTCCGCCGGGCTGGTGGAAGCCGCGACCGCTGGACCTGCTGGTCGTGGCGACGCTGCTCGTGTGGCACGTCATCGGGGCCAACACCGCCGACGACGGGTACATCCTCACCGAGGCCCGCGCGGCCGTCTCCAGCGGATACATGCCCGAGGTGTTCCGCTACTACGGCGCCCCGTACGCGCCATTCGGCATGCCGTATTACCTGTACACGGCGATGAGCGCCATCTCGCTGGGCAGCATCTGGCTCCGACTGCCCGCGCTCCTGCTGGGCATCGCCTCGTGGCTCCTGCTGTCCCGCGAGGTCATCCCCAGGCTCGGCATCGCCGCCCGCCGCGCCGCGGCGGTGCGGTGGAGCACCGCCGCGGTCTTCCTCGCGTTCTGGCTCACCTACAACAACGGCCTCCGGCCCGAACCGATCATCGCCTTCGGCGTCCTCGCCACCTGGGTCTCGCTCGAGCGGGCGCTCGCGACGGGACGGCTGCTACCCGCGGCGACCGGGTTCATCATCGGTGGGCTCACCCTGTCCGCGGCACCCACGGGAACGTTCTGCATCGCGGTCATCATCGCCGCGTCCAGGCCACTACTGCTGCTCGTCATCCGGCGCGCGAAGCGCGACGGCTGGGTGCCCACCGTGGCGCCGCTCCTGGCTGCGGGGCTGGGCGTGCTGCACCTGATCTTCCTCGACCAGCCGCTGGTCACCACGCTGCAGTCGTCGGCGCTGCTCGGGGACGTCGGCCCCTCCGGCAGCTGGTACGAGGAGGTCTGGCGCTACGAATGGCTGATGAACCCCACCCCGGACGGCTCGCTCGCCCGCCGGTTCGGGGTGCTCGCCATGCTGCTGTCACTCATCACCTGTGCGGCGATCCTGTTCCGCAAGGGCCGGATCCCCGGCGTGTCCGTGGGACCCGCCCGCCGCATCGTCGGCCTGGCGGCCATCTCCCTCGCCTTCATGGCGCTCAACCCCACCAAGTGGACCCACCACTTCGGCGCCTTCGCCACCATCGGCGCCGCACTGGCGGCGCTGGTGACCATGGCGGTCCTCCCGGCCGCGACCAGGTCGCTGCGCAACCGCATGCTCTTCCTCGCCGGTGTCCTGTTCGTGCTGGCGCTGAGCTTCACCTCCACCAACGGCTGGTGGTACATCTCCATCTACGGCATCCCGTGGGGCGGCACCCAGCCCACCATCGCCGGGATCACCCTGTACTCCGTGTTCCTCGGGCTGATGCTCCTGGCGCTCCTCGCCGCCCTGGTCCTGCACTACCGGGAGCCGTTCATGACGCGCACCGGGCAGGAGCGGGACGGTGGCGACCGCGGTCCACTGCTCCGGTTCGCCCGCGAGGTCTCCCACGCCCCACTCGGGCTGGCCGCGGCCCTCGTCGTCGTCGTCATCGTCGCCTCCATGGCCGCAGCGGTCCGCAACCAGTACCCCGCGTACTCGGTGGGTCTGCAGAACCTCCGCGCGCTCTCCGGCGAGCCGTGCGGTATCGCCGACGTGGTGCTCGCCGAGCCCGACGCCAACGCCGGCCTGCTCACCCCGGCCGGCGAGCCCCGCGACCAACTCGAGGCCGGCGGTGAGGCGGTCAGGTTCGACCCCGACGGGATCCCCACCGACCTCACCGCCACCCAGGCCGCGGACACCGACACCCCCGGCACCGGAGAGGGCTCCGACACCACGTCGACCACCGCCGGCACCGAAGGCGGCGTGCGCGTCGGCGAGGGCATCAACGGCAGCCATGCAGTCCTGCCGTTCGGACTCGACCCCGCCCGCGTACCGGTTCTCGGCAGCCACCAGTCGGGTGCCCAGTTCAACGCGGAGGCGACCACCGACTGGTACCGGCTCCCCCGGGGGAACGGGGAGAACGGAGAGAACGGCCAGAAGGGGGAGGACCCGCTCGTCACGATCGGCGTGGCCGGGTCCTTCGCCCCCGACGCGGTGCGCGTCGAGTACTCCACCGGTGGCGGGGAGTTCGCGGTGGCCGGATCGGTCCTGCCGATCGACATCGGGCCGGCCCCCTCCTGGCGCAACCTGCGCGTGCCGATGGACACCCTGCCCGACGACGCCTCCGCCATCCGGTTGGTCGTGCGCGACCTCGACCCGGACCCGTCGCGGTGGATCGCGTTCACCCCACCGCGCATGCCGGAGCTGGTGACCATGCAGCAGCTGGTCGGCGACTCGAGGCCGGTCCTGCCGGACTGGGCCGTGGCGTTCCACACCCCGTGCCTGCGCCCGTTCGACGAGTACGCCGGCATCCACGAACTGCCCGAGTACCGCGTCCTGCCCGATCGGGGACTGGCCGTGAGCTCCACCAACACGTGGCAGGCGTGGGACGGCGGTGGCCCCATCGGGTTCATCGAGCTGCTGCTCGAGGGCGAGACGGTGCCGACCTACCTCGAACACGACTGGGACCGCGACTGGGGATCGCTCGTGCGGTACACCCCGCTCGTGCCCGAGGCGCGCGAGGCGACCGTCACCCACGACCAGGCCGTACGGTCGGGACTGTGGAACGGTGGGCCGCTCGCGCGGTGACCGGCTAGCATCGGCCCCGGAGCTATTACAAGGACTTCCAAGTAATGGCGCACAGGCACCTGACGACGACAGACTGGAGACACGCATGTCCGTGACGGAGAAGCAGTTCGAGAACATCCTGGTCGAGCAGACCGACCGGGTCGCGACCATCACGCTCAACCGCCCCAAGGCGCTCAACGCGCTGTCCAGCGGCATGGAGAAGGAGGTCGTCGAGGCCGTCGAGGCGTTGGACGGCGATCCCGGGGTCGGGTGCATCGTCATCACCGGGTCGGAGAAGGCCTTCGCGGCCGGCGCCGACATCAAGGAGATGAAGGACAAGAACTACCCGGGCATCTACCTCGAGCGGTTCTTCCACGACTGGAAGCGCCTCACCGCCGCGCGCACGCCGATCATCGCCGCCGTGTCCGGTTTCGCCCTGGGCGGCGGCTGCGAGCTGGCCATGATGTGCGACATGATCATCGCCGGCGACAACGCCAAGTTCGGCCAGCCCGAGATCACCCTCGGCGTCATCCCCGGCATGGGCGGTTCGCAGCGCCTCACCCGCGCGGTGGGCAAGGCCAAGGCCATGGACCTGTGCCTGACCGGCCGCCAGATGGACGCCGACGAGGCCGAGCGCTCCGGCCTGGTCGCCCGCGTCGTCCCCGCGGCCGAGCTGCTCGACGAGACCATGAAGGTCGCCACCAAGATCGCCTCCATGAGCAAGACCACGGCGATCGTCGCGAAGCAGGCGGTCAACCGCTCCTTCGAGACCACCCTCGAGGAGGGCCTGCTCGCCGAGCAGAACGCCTTCTACGCGCTGTTCGCCACGGAGGACCAGACGGAGGGCATGTCCGCGTTCGCGGAGAAGCGGAAGCCCGAGTGGCGTCGCTGAACGACGGACTGAGGCACGGGCACCTCGCCGGGGGCGGTGGCGGGACGCACGACGCGCACCGCGCCCCCGGCGAGCCCCTGCCCGTCCTGGTCCTGACCGGCTATCTGGGCGCCGGCAAGACCACCCTGCTCAACCACCTGCTGTCCGGCACACCGGGGCTGCGCATCGCCGCGATCGTCAACGACTTCGGCGAGATCGACGTGGACGCCACCGCCGTCGCCGGCCGGGTGGACTCCATGGTCTCGCTGGCCAACGGCTGCGTGTGCTGCGAGGTCGACGCCAGCGAGCTCGGCGAGACCCTCACCCGGCTCGCGGACCCGGAGCTCGGCCTGGATCTCGCGGTCATCGAGGCCAGCGGCCTGGCCGAGCCGCCCGTCCTGTCGCGGATGGTCCACGACGTGCCGCGGCACGTGGCGCGCCACGCGGGAATGGTTCAGGTCGTCGACGCCGAGGGCCTCGATGACGCCATGACGCGACATCCGCGACTCGCGGCGCACCTGGCGGAGGCCGACCTCGTCGTCGTCAACAAGTGCGACCTCGTCAGCCGCGAGCGGTTCGGCGAGCTCCGGGCGACGATCCGCGCCCACGCCCCGCGCGTGGCCGTGCTCCCGGCGGTTCGCGCCGCGGTCCCGGCCGGGTTGCTGCTGGACATGGCCCCCGACGGCCCACCGACCGCCGCGCCCGCCGCGACGTCCGGCGGCACCCACCGGCACGGCGAGCACGGACACGGCGACCACGGACACGGCGAGCACGGACACCTGCATGACGGCTACACGGCCGTCACCGTGACGCCGGCCGGCCCTCTGCACCCGCGCCGCTTCCTCACCGCGGTCTCCGCGCCGCCGGCCGGCGCCTACCGCGCCAAGGGCACGTTGACCCTGGCAGGCGCGGACGGCCCCCGCCGCTACGAGGTGGCCCTGGTGGGCCGCCGGTTGGAGCTGCGCGCCGGGGGAGAGGGTCCGGAGGGTCTGGTGGTGATCGGCGTGGAGATGGACGACGACGAGGTGGTCCGCTTCCTCGACGAGGCCGTGCTGGACACCGGGGAGACGGTCGACGCCTCGGCCGTGCTGGGCCTGCACCCGTACCTCGTCGGCGACCCGGACTCCAGCGACGTCGAGGAATGGATCTACGACGAACAGCGGGCGGCGCCCGTCACCGGGGTCGCCGCGATGCTGGCCGATCCCGAGGATCCGGAGGCATTCGATCCAGCTTTCACCCCCTGACCGCGGCGCGGGGACGAAGCTGCGGCCGGTACCCCCGACGACCTGACGCCTCTCTCATGTTCTGGTTCGGCGTCACCCCGGCCACGTGCGTATAGTGGCGCTGACGACGCCGAAGTGTCGCACCGGCAGGGGGGCCAACCGCCCGCGGCGGGGGTGCTGCACGGACGAGGGAGGAGACCTCGTGGACGAGGACAACACCGGCCACGGCCCGAGCGGCGCCGGGGACGCCCAGCGACGCAAGCGTGACCTCGCCTCGGTGCGTAGCGCGATCGCGGCGCTGCGGGAGGCCACGGGAATCCCCGTGACGATCGGTGGTGTCGTCGGGGAGGGCCACACGTTGGTCCTGTCCGAGTCCCTCGGGATGCGGACCTCGGCGATGAAGGACCTCAAGGTCCACTACGGGGCCGGCGTGGGCGGTCGGGTCATGGCCACCGGCAAGCCGGTCGGCGTGGCGGACTACCCGCGAGCCGGGGTCATCACCCACGAGTACGACCTGCCGGTGCTCTCCGAGGGGCTGCGGTCGATGGCCGCGATCCCCGTCGTGGTGGGCAAGGACGTACGCGCGGTGATCTACGCCGGTGTCCACTCCTCGGTCAGGTTCGGCGAGAAGGTCCTCAACCAGATGGCGGCCACCGCCCGTGCCCTGGAACAGGAGATCGCGGTCAACGACGCACTGGCGGCCCGCGGCGCCGCCCCGGTCGGGCCCGGCTCCGGCGAGGGCCGGTGGGACGACGTGCTGTCCAACGAGCGGATGCGCGAGACCCACGCCCGCCTGCGGATGCTCGCCTCACGCACCGAGGACCCGGACGTCCGCGCGGAGCTCGAACGCATCTGCGCCGAGATGGTCTCCCCGCCGCCCGAGATGCCCACCGCGCGGTTGTCCCGCCGCGAACTAGACGTGCTGGCGTGCGTCGCCCAGGGCAAGACCAACATCGAGACCGCCGCCGACATGGGCATCGGTGCCGAGACGGTGAAGAGCTACCTGCGGTCGGTGATGCGGAAACTCGACGCGCACACCCGGTTCGAGGCGGTCAACGCAGCGCGCCGCATGGGCGCGCTGCCCTGACCCGCACCGCTCCGGCCGGTCGCGGTCCGGTCAGCCGCGCTCCGTCCGCTGAGCTCCGGTCAGCCGCGCTCCCCGCCGGGCACCCACAGGACGTCGCCCTCCGGGTTCGCGACCCGGCCCAGGACGAACAGCAGATCCGACAGCCGGTTGAGGTACTTCGCCGGCAGGACCGAGGTCGTCTCCGGGTGCGCCTCGACGGCCGCCCACGCCGAACGCTCCGCCCGTCGGGTGACGGTGCGGGCGACGTGCAGGTACGCACCCCCCGGGGTCCCGCCCGGCAGGATGAACGACGTCAGGTCCGGCACCTCGGCGTTGAACTGGTCGATCCAGCCCTCGAGCCGGTCGATGTACGCCTGCTCGATGCGCAGCGGCGGGTACTTGGGGTCCTCGACCTCCGGCGTCGACAGGTCCGCGCCGGCGTCGAAGAGGTCGTTCTGCACGGTCCGCAGTACCGCGACGACACGGTCGTCCAGGCCGCCGAGCGTCACGGCCACGCCGATCGCCGCGTTGGCCTCGTCGCAGTCCGCGTACGCCACCAGTCGGGGGTCGTTCTTGCTCACGCGCGAGAAATCAGACAGGCCCGTGGACCCGTCGTCGCCGGTCCGGGTATAGATCTTGGTCAGGTGAACAGCCATGTCGGCCAACCTACGCTGCCGCGGGGCCGCGGCTGGAGCGGATCCCTCCCTCCTCTCGCCTAGGGTGGAACCGTGAGCGCTAATCCCACGTCCCGCGAGGAGAGCTTCCTCGTCCGCGGCGGTACCCGACTGTCCGGCGAGATCTCCGTATCAGGCGCCAAGAACAGCGTGCTCAAGCTGATGGCGGTGGCGCTCATGGCCGAGGGGCGGACGACGCTGACCAATTGCCCGACGATCTCCGACGTCCCCGCGATGGCCGATGTGCTGCGCCACCTCGGGTGCACGGTCGAGGTCTCCGGCGACACCGTCGTGATCGACACCCCGGCCGAGTTGGGGCACGTGGCCGACGACAAGGCGGCTCAGAAGCTGCGCGCGTCGGTGTGCATCCTGGGACCACTGGTCGGCCGCCATCATCGCGCCGTGATCGCGATGCCCGGCGGAGACGCGATCGGCAGCCGTCCCCTCAACTGGCACCAGAACGGACTCAACCGGCTCGGCGCCCGCACCCGCATGGACCACGGCCGACTCGTCGCCGATGCGACCGAGCTCCGGGGCGCGAACTACGAGCTGAGCTTCCCGTCCGTCGGCGCGACCGAGACCTTCGTGACCGCGGCGGTCCTGGCGGAGGGCACCTCGGTTCTCAAGAACGCCGCGCGCGAGCCGGAGATCGTCGACATCTGCGACCTGCTGAACGAGATGGGGGCACAGATCAGCGGCGCGGGGACGAGCACGATCACCGTCCGCGGCGTCGATGAGCTGACGCCGGTCAGTCACCGGGTGGTCGGGGACCGGATCGTCGCGGCCACCTGGGCCATGGGTGCGGTGATGACCCGGGGCGACGTCACCGTCACCGGCATCGACCCCATGTTCATCCACGTGGTGCTGGAGAACCTGCGCGCTGTGGGTGCCGACGTCGAGACCGGGCCCGACTGGATCCGGGTCGCCCAGGAGGGCCGACCGCGGGCCCGGGACATCCGGACCCTGCCCTTCCCCGGTTTCCCCACCGACCTCCAGCCGATGGCGATCGCACTCGCCTCCGTGTCCGAGGGGGTGTCGGTGGTGACCGAGAACCTCTTCGAGGCACGGTTCCGGTTCGTCGAGGAGATGGTCCGCATGGGCGTGACCGCCGAGACCGACGGTCACCACGCCAAGATCGTCGGCCGCGAACGCCTGGACTCCGCGACGGTCTGGGCGAGCGACATCCGCGCCGGGGCCGGGCTCGTGTTGGCCGGCATGTGCGCGGACGACGTCACCGAGGTCTGCGAGGTCTTCCACATCGACCGGGGATACTCCGACTTCGTCGGGAACGTCCGGTCCCTCGGCGGCGAGATCGAGCGAGTGTCCACCCATCGTTGAGGTCGACGGGGCGGAGATCGGGCACGCAGCGCCGAAACCGCCTCTGACCAGGCGATTAGTACTTTCGCCGCAGCCCGTGTAACTTTATCGGAGCCGCCAGGGAGCGGGCCGGAGCCGAGAGGCGAGGGCCTGGTTCGGGTGGTGGGAAAGTGCGGGTGTCCGGTTCTCTTGGTTTGACTGGGGCGGGCGGGTCACCTACGCTGGAGAAGTTGCCCCGAGCGGGTGGCGGATTGCAGTGACTGCCCCGCGAGCTGGTTGTCTTCGGATGGCTGGTTAGTGGTGTGTGGGTGTTGTTTGAGAACTCAACAGTGTGTTTTGTTTGTGATAGTGCCA
>NZ_JALJRF010000050.1:0-1444 GCF_024519835.1 Dietzia sp. Die43
AGTAGTGCCCCATAGAGTGGTGTAACTCGGTGGCCGAGATCGTCTGCGATTCCGTGTTGTGTACGGATGTAGAGCGGCCACCGTGTGATCCTTCGAGTCAACCTTCTACCGAATCCTCGAACGGAGTCATCACGATGACCGCACCCCATATTGTCGACCCTGCAGGCCTGCTTAGCCAAGCCCTGACCGACGCGTCACCGGATCTGATGCGCGAGCTGCTGCAGACCATGATCAACGCCCTGCTGTCCGCGGACGCCGACGCCGTGTGCGGCGCCGAGTGGAACGCCCGCTCGTCAGAGCGCACCAACTACCGCAACGGTTATCGCCACCGGCCCCTGGATACCCGGGTCGGCACCGTCGACGTCGCCATCCCCAAGCTCCGCTCGGGCTCCTACTTTCCCGAGTGGCTGCTCGAGCGTCGCAAGCGGGCCGAATCCGCGCTGATCACCGTCGTGGCGGACTGCTACCTGGCCGGGGTCTCCACCCGCCGGATGGACAAGCTGGTCAAAACTCTCGGCATCGACTCGCTGTCCAAGTCCCAGGTCTCCCGCATGGCCGAAGACCTCGATGAGCAGGTCGCGGCGTTCCGGCACCGGCGCCTGGACGAGGCCGGACCGTTCACGTTCGTCACCGCCGATGCGCTGACGATCAAGGTCCGGGAGAACAAGCAGGTCGTCAAAGCCTCGGTGCTGCTGGCCACCGGGGTCAACGGTGACGGCCACCGCGAGGTCCTGGGCATGCAAGTCGCCACCAGCGAGACGAAGGCCTCGTGGAACACCTTCTTCGCCGACCTGGTGGCCCGTGGCCTGGGCGGAGTCCGGCTGGTGACCTCCGATGCCCACGCCGGGCTGATCGAGGCGATCGCGGCGAACCTGCCCGGGGCCGCCTGGCAGCGCTGTCGCACCCACTACGCCGCAAACCTCATGGCCGCGTGCCCCAAGTCGATGTGGCCGGCCGTGAAGGCGATGCTGCATAGCGTCTACGACCAGCCCACCGCCGAGGCTGTCAATGCCCAGTTCGACCGGCTCTTGGACTACACCGAAGGCAGACTGCCCGAGGTTGCTGACCACCTCGGCGATGCCCGCGAGGACCTGCTGGCGTTTATCGCGTTCCCCGACGATGTGTGGCGGCAGATCTGGTCCAACAACCCCACCGAGCGGCTCAACCGGGAGATCCGACGCCGCACCGACGTGGTCGGGATCTTCCCGAACCGGGATGCCATCGTTCGCCTCATCGGCGCCGTCCTGGCCGAGCAGACCGACGAATGGGCCGAAGGCCGCCGCTACCTCGGTCTCGAAGTCCTCAGCCGCTGCCGACTCACCCTGACCACCGACCCCGCCACCAGCTCGCCGACGGAGGTGAGCACCGATGACCTGATGCAACTACCCGCCTGACCACCCACGAAGGATCACCATTCAGTTACACCACTTCCAGGGGCTTGACC
>NZ_JALJRF010000051.1:0-1420 GCF_024519835.1 Dietzia sp. Die43
GGATAGTGCCCCGTGGGGTGGTGGGATTCGGATCGGCGTCTAGTCAGGCGCAGTGATCAACGAGTCGTTGCTGATCGTAGTCGCCGCCGGTGTCGAGGGCGCGTTGCTTTGCGGCGATGACTCGTCGGAGTTGTGCCATCGAGGTATCTGACAGGTAGCGGCGGGAGACCTGCCATTCGTCGTGCTGATCGATCACCACTGAGGTCGCCAGGCGCAGGAACGCGGCCGGGTTGGGGAAGATCTCCACGACGTCCGCGCGGCGCTTGATCTCCTTGTTCAATCGCTCGATCGGGTTGTTAGACCAGATCTTCTGCCAGTGCCCCTGAGGGAACGCGGTGAACGCCAGCACGTCGGTCTTGGCCTCGCGCATCATCGTGGTGACTTTCGGGAACGAGTCGGCGAAGGTGGCGGTGACCTGGTCCCACTGCTCGGCCACGTCGTCCGGGTCGGTGTGGGCGAAGATCGTCTTGACCGCCGCGGTCACCGCCGGGGCGTGCTTGGAGGCCACGGCCCCGTGCAGGTTGCGCATGAAGTGCACCCGGCACCGCTGCCAGGAGGCGCCAACGAACTGCTGCGCCACCGCCGCTTTGAGGCCGGCGTGAGCATCCGAGATGACCAGGTGCACCCCGGTCAGACCGCGGGCCTTGAGCGAGCGCAGGAAGTCACTCCAGAACTCGTACGATTCACTGTCGCCGACGGCAGTGCCGAGGACTTCGCGGGTGCCGTCGATTTCAGACCCCGGTGGCCACGACCATGGCGTGGGAGACCACGTGCGCCCCGATCCGGACCTTGCAGAAGGTGGCGTCGGCGAACACGTACGGGAACTGGGTGTGGGACAGGGTCCGGGTACGGAACTCCTCGACTTCGGCGTCCAGATCGGCGCAGATGCGGGAGACCTCAGACTTGGAGATGCCGGTATCGACGCCAAGGGCGCGGACGAGGTCGTCCACGGCCCGGGTGGACACGCCGTGTACGTAGGCCTGCATGATCACCGCGTACAGGGCCCGATCGATCCGCCGGCGACGCTCGAGCAGCGCCGGGAAGAACGACCCGGAGCGCAGCTTCGGGATCTGCGCCTCGATGTCTCCGACCGGGGTCGAGACCGTCTTGGCACGGTGGCCGTTTCGGTGGGTCGTGCGGCCCTCGGTGCGCTCGTAGCGGTCGGCGCCGATCTTCGCCGCGGCTTCGGCTTCGATCAGCGCCTGCAGGCCGGCCCGCACCAGCTCGGCGAACATGGCCTGCGGATCGGCGGCCAGCAGTGCATCGAGCTGGGCGTGTACGCCAGAATGGAACTGGGTCATCGCGTGGTGTGTCCTTACTGTGAGCTACTTGGCGGTAACTCATTGACCACTACGCGATGGCCCGCCCTCTTCAGCGGACCGCCACGCCCTCGTCAGCCAGAACCCCGGCCCCGAAACCC
>NZ_JALJRF010000052.1:0-1412 GCF_024519835.1 Dietzia sp. Die43
CCGCATCGGGCCGAGGCGTTCGCGGCGTGTTCGGAGCTCATCGAGCGTCTCAAGCACGGGGTGCCCATCTGGAAGCGGCAGCGCTTCACCGACGGCGTCTCCGAATGGGTGGGCGTCGGCGACTGCTGAGTTGGTCAGGCCGGCCGTCTGCGGGGTCCGTACCTGTCCTGACCCGGCGGATTGATGAGTGTGCCGTCGTCGGCGACGATGCGATCCGCGTAGGCGTTCCACTCGCGTTCCCAGATGGCGTCACGGGCACGGGCCAGGGGGCCCTTGGGTCTGGTGCGGTGTTCGTGTCCGGTGTCGGTGATGATGACGAGTTCACCCAACGGCCCGGACCGGTAGGCGTTGGTCCCGAACGTTTTCTCCCGGTGGTGTTTGCGGCACAGGCAGACGAGGTTCCACTCGGTGGTCGGCCCGCCGAGTTCAGGGTCCTTCTTGTTGAACGCGATCACATGGTCCACGTCGCAGGCCTCGGCGGGAACCGAGCACCCGGGGTGGCGGCAGGTGCCGTCGCGCATGCGGATGCGCTCGGCCATCGCGGGGGTGATCACGTAGCGCAGGGCGTGCTCGGGGGAGTCGAGCACGCCGGGGGCGGGGTCGATGAGCTCGAACCGCACGCTCGCGTCGTCGCCCTCGAGCAGTTCCGTGCAGAGCCATTCGACGCTGCTGTAGGTGCCGTGGACGAACTCGACGCGGTTGGGTAGGCCCCGGGCCGCGGAGGCGATCACGCTGATGCGGATCGGCTGACCGGCCCGCGCGGCGTTGCCCAGTGTGGGCCGGGGGAGGTCCGCCCCGAGCCTGACGTCGCCGAGCTCGATGCCGTCGTGCTCGGACGCAGGGGCCGGGCCGGAGCCGGAGCCGGGGCCGGAGCCGGGGCCGGGGCTGGTTGCGGCCGGGCCACCAGCAGGCGGATAGACGGCGAGCGCGGCGAGGGCGTCGGCGCGGAGCTGATCCAGGGAACCGTCCAGTCCGTCCGCCGAGGCGGCCGACGCATCGGTCTCGATGCGACGACGGAGGAGTTCGGCATCGGCGGCGGTGAGCCTGGCCCACATCGTGGCCATGCCGTTCCGGTCGCCGCGGAATCGGACCGAGCGGGTGGCGGCCGCCGCTGCGGCGGCGTCCTGCGCGGCAGCCGGGTCGTGTCGCTCCACGGCGTCATCGATCGCCGAGTCAACCGCGTTGCGGGTCGGCCGGTCGCCACCGTCGAGATCGCCTGTGAAGCGCGCGACCACCTCGTCCTCCACGACCGACACGATCGCGTCGGACACCTCCGCCAGGCGACACGCGATATCGACCGCCAACTGCTCGGGCAGCAGCCCGCGGTCGACCGTGGACCGCAGACGGGGCAGCCGCCGGTGGATCTGCGTCCCGGCCGTCACCAACCGCGCGGCGTGCCAACACGTGAGCTG
>NZ_JALJRF010000053.1:0-1397 GCF_024519835.1 Dietzia sp. Die43
TAGCCCCCCTGATTCATGGGGTGTGGGAGATTCGGTTCTCTACGGATGTCGCGTCCTGATTGGCGAGTAGGCGTGCGGAAGCTCCGGCTAGCGCTGCCGGTGGGCGGGTCTCCGGGTGGTGCTGTCGTGGGCGGGCAGGTGAGGTCAGGCGGGTTTGGGGATCGCGGCGATCGTGTGGAACACCGCCTCGATGGCGACGGCCCACGGCCAGGTTTCGGGGATTTTCACGCGTCGTCGGCGGCTGCTGCGGGTCAGCAGGGCCGCGACGTGCAGGAATCGGTAGCGCATCGCTTTGGGCTCGCACAAGGCGAGAACGGCGGCCTCGCCGATGCA
This sequence comes from Dietzia sp. Die43, assembly GCF_024519835.1. Lineage (NCBI taxonomy): Bacteria > Bacillati > Actinomycetota > Actinomycetes > Mycobacteriales > Dietziaceae > Dietzia > Dietzia sp. Die43. The sequence continues at coordinate 334 of NZ_JALJRF010000053.1, forward strand.
GGCCAGCAGCCGCGTCCACGCGATGAGGTCTGCGGCGATCATGACCGCGACGAGCCAGGCCTGGTTGACCGCGAATTCCCGCGAAGGAAGGCGGCCGAGTCCGGTGTCTTTGGCGTGTCGGATCCGGTCCTCCACGCGGGCGTGCGCCCGATGCCGCGCTTCGAGGAACTGCAGTTGACCGACGGCGGTGTTGGTCACAAATGCCTGGTAGCGCCACCCGTCGAGTTCCTCGAACATCGACAGTTGGGCGCCAGGGTGGGGTCGTTCGCGGCGGACGATGACCCGCATCCCGTCTGGCCACTTGGCGAGCATCCGTGGGGAGAGGAACCCGGTCAGCTCGGCGACCTCAGCCCCGGGCCGCAGGTCCCCGCCCTGGTTCAACGCCGGCCCCCACGTTGCCTCGGGAGCCATCGCGATCGCCCGCCGGATCGGGTTGGTGACCGCGAATCCGACCGAGTACTCCACCTGCCGACCGCGGACGCGGTTCTGGTCGGTGATCCATTCCAGCAGGGCGTGGGAGGCGCCGGCGCCGTCGGAGCGGATCAGCACATCACGCCGGTGAGCGGCGGGGACCTGCGCAATCGCCTGGCCCAGGACATCGATGTGGTCGGCAGCGGTGTTCGACCCGGCGTTGCCCGGCCGCAAGCTCGCGGCGAGGAACTCTTCTGTGTTGTCGCACCACACGCCGATCGGGTGATACCCGAACGTGCGCTTATAGGTTGGCGCGGCCTGCTCTTTTTCGCTGTGGGTGGCCACGATGGTGGCGTCCACGTCGAGCACGATCGTCGATCCCAGGTCCCGGCCCGCGCACTTCGAGGCGGGCACCCCGCCGGGCAGGTGGGACCACACGTGCCGCCGGGCACGAGCCCGCGCGACCTGGATTTTCTTGCGTTTACCGGCGGTGACCTCATCCAGGGTGCGCCACACCGTCGGGGACGAGGCGACCGGCCCCAGGACCGTGGATTGGTGGCGCAGGACGCGGATGTCGGCGATGGACTCCCCGCCACCCGTGAGCATCACCGCGACATCGGTCAACACCCTGCCACGGTCATGGATCGGGATGG
>NZ_JALJRF010000054.1:0-1394 GCF_024519835.1 Dietzia sp. Die43
CGGAACAGCGGTACCAACTCGCCGGACCCGCGGTACCGACAAGCCCTATCTGCCAAACGGCACCGGAACTGATCGCACAAACTCCATGAAGCGAGCTTAGGTTGCTGGAGCTCGACTAGCCACGAGGGGAGCTAAAGGTGGCGTGGACAGCGCCGAAGCCCGTCAAATCGCGACTTATCGGCGTGGCCCCGTGGCCTGAAATTACGGGCCGCCCCTCGCCTTAGATTAGGGCGTTCCCACTGTTTCCACAGTGTCCCGGAGGTCGGTGTAGGTGCACTCGGTGACACCAGGCAGGGCGGCCAGGCGGTGGAGGACGATCGACTTCTGGCCCGGGACTTCTGTGTTGAGAACGCGTGTAGGTACGACGAGGAAGCGCCAGTGATCCAGGTTCAGCGGATCCAGGTCAGCCACGTCAGTGACGTCGAGGACGCAGACGACGTACACATCGGCTTGACGCCGAGACGCAGGCTCGTACCGGCCGGTGTGTGCATCCCACGCCAGGGTCTCGGGAATGCTCACGGTGGGGGTGGAGGCACGAGTCTGCGCCCAGCTCTGCAGGAACGAGACGGATTTGACCTCGACCCGCAGTCCGCTCTCGGTGACGATGTCGACGGCGTCCCATTCGACGCGTACGCCGGCGTGAGTGACTCCGAGCGCGCGAGCGACGAGATACTCGGCGAACAGGCCGCGGACGGTATTGTCGAGCAAACTCGACATTGACCATCGCCAAAAGTCGATCACCGGCCCGCCTGGGAGATTGTTGCCGCCAGCAGTGAGGGGCTCGTCACCGGTCATTCGCGCCGGCACGATCACGCCGTGTGGCTCGATTGTGCGTCGAACAGCGAGGTCCGACCGGCCTTCGGGGCCTGTCTCAGGGGGTGTCACATTTGATCCTCGATCAGCTGATGGCGCGCCCGAGCGTCGACGAGCGCTGAGGGCGATCCGTTCACGTCGCAGGGGCCAGAAACGTCGATCTCCTGCACAGTTGTACCCCGCTGACCTGCGTACTTGACGGAATGCAACATTATCGGCACTCGCCGGACGTGGGTCGCCCGCTCAGTGTGGGCCTGTATGTGGGAGGACCCTCGAGGGGCGAGCCTGTCCGAGTGAGTGCGCTAGCTGCTGGGGCATGCGGCGTCGAATTCCTCTTGAGAGACAGAGGACAGTCCATTGTCGATGCCGGTCGCGACGGCCCCTGCTGGGGCGGCCATGAGTCGGTCGTAGGTGACGGGAGCGCTGGCGAAGTACTTCTCGGGATTGATGAAGCGGGGGCCTCCCTTGTCTTCGGTCTGGGCCGAGACGATGAAGAAGTGTGACCGGTCCTCCGGGAGTGCGAGTTGGTCAAGCCCCTGGAAGTGGTGTAACTGAATGGTGATCCTTCGTGGGTGGTCAGG
>NZ_JALJRF010000055.1:0-1332 GCF_024519835.1 Dietzia sp. Die43
TGAGGTTCCCCCGGATCCGTAGAGGGATCAGCTATAAGGGGAAGCGATGCCAGAGAAGCGCCAGAAGTACGACCGGGAGTTCCGTGAGGGAGCGGTCCGGATCGTCGAGGAGACCGGGAAGCCGATCGCCCAGATCGCCCGAGACCTTGGGGTCAACGCGGGCACCTTGGGCAATTGGGTCAATCAGGCTAAGGAAGCTCGGGAGGGCACAGAAGGCCTGTCCAGGGGCGACATCGAGGAGCTCAAGCGGCTGCGAGCAGAGAACGCGGAGCTGAAGATGGAGCGTGATGTCCTCAAGCGATCCGTGGTCCTGTGGGTCAAGGAGGCGACGAAGTGAGCGTGGCACGTTTCATCGCCGACCTCAGGACCAACTACCGAGTGCCACACACTCTGGTGTGCGCCCTGCTGGGCGTGTCGCTGGCGTGGTTCTACAAGTGGCTCAAGCGGGCCACCGGGCCGGAGGCGGCCAGCGGTCTGCACACCGAGCGTGACCGCCGCCGCGAGGTCGTCGACCAGGCGGTCGCGAAGGCGTTCACCGCCGCAAAGGGCCGGCATGGATCCCCTCGCCTGTACTTCGACCTTCGTGACGAGGGCTGGCAGGTCAGCGAGAAGACCGTGGCCGACTCGATGCGCCGCCAGGGCCTCGTCGCACGCCGCATCAGACGCCGCAACGGTCTGACCAGGCAGGACAAGACGGCCCCGAAGTTCCCCGACCTGCTCAAGCGGGACTTCACCGCCGACAGGCCGAACGCCCGGCGGGTCGGCGACATGACCGAGATCCCCACCGTCGACGCCAACGGTCGGCCCGGTGAGAAGCCATATCTGGCCACTGTGATCGACCTCTACAGTCGTAGATTGCTTGGTGCTGCCACCGGTCTGCACCCGGACGCCGAACTCGCCTGCGCGGCGATCAACATGGCCGTGGCGACCCGCGGCGGTATCGAGGAGGTCCACCAGTCTGGGTGGCGTGAGGACCCGTCGAAACGAGCCATATTTCACACCGATCGGGGCAGCACCTATACCGCTCACGCGTTCACGAAACTATGCCAAGACCTCGATATTCGCCAATCGATGGGGCGGGTCGGATCGTGCTTTGACAATGCTGCCGCCGAAGCATTTTTCAGCTCGCTGGAATGGGAAGTTTTGTCGCAACACACCTTCGAAAACACCCGCGCCGCCCGGGCCGCTGTGTTGGACTGGTGCTACGGGTTCTACAACCACGACCGACGACACAGCACGATCGGAATGGTGAGCCCGATCAGCTACGAGACCGCCGCGGCGACCGAACCGGAAGCCGCCTAGGAAACCCTCCACGATTCGGGGGGAACCACA
>NZ_JALJRF010000056.1:0-1311 GCF_024519835.1 Dietzia sp. Die43
ACGCCGAGAACCGCGCGGCCGCCGCCCGACTGCGCGCCTGCCACGACCTGTGGGCCACCTGCCGCGAAGAACAGGAACTGCGCGACATCGCCGCCGGCTACGGCCCCGGCCTGGACCAACGCCCCGAACACGCCGTCATCGACCCACTGACCATCGCCACAAGTGAGATCGTCGCCGCCTACGGCGTGCACCACAACCGCGCCCGCAGCCTGCTCACCCTGGCCATCACCCTGGTCACCAAGTTCCCCTGTCTCGTCGAGGCCATGGACACCGGCCACCTCGACGAAGCCACCGCCACCCTGCTCGCACGCCACATGCGCACCGTGGACTCCCTGCACCGCGACGACGTCCACCGCGAGGTCATCGACTGGCTCCTGGCCGCCCTCGCCGCCGGCAGGCGCCCCGGACGCGACGCGATCCTGTCCCACACCGACCGCATCATCGCCGCCCACGACCCCGACGGCGTACGACTGCGCCGCACCGCCGCGGTCCGCGAACGCCGCGTCACCCTGCGCCGCGGCACAGACGGCATGGCCGACCTCACCGCCCACCTCACCGCCACCGAAGCCTTCGCCATCCACACCCTGCTGCAGACCAGGGCCACCGACCAACGCCACCGCGACACCCGCACCCGAGTCGAGACCACCCGCCGCCACGGCGCCCACACCCTCGACACCGACACCATCCGCAGCATGGACGAACTACGCGCCGACGCCCTCGTCACCGCCCTCCTCGGCCACCCCAACACCGACACCAGCGCAGGCACGAGCGCGGGTGCGGGTGCGGGTGCGGGTCACCGCCCGCCGGCCACCCAGATCCGCCCCACCATCACCGTGCTCGCACCCCCCGGCCCCGACGGCGAACCCGAGGTCTACCTCCCCCGAGGCGGCCCGGCCACCATCGACGCCCTCATCGAACTACTCACCCGCAGCACCGGCGCCACCATCACCGTGCCCGACACCGCACCCGGGGCCGCAGACAACCCCCACCACGCCCACCGCTACCGCATCAGCGACCGACTGGCCCACCTCATCCGCCTACGCGACGGCACCTGCCGCCACCCCGGCTGCTCCGTCCCCGCCGACGCCTGCGACATCGACCACGTCCGCCCCTTCAACCACACAGACCCCACCGCCGGCGGCCCGACCCTCGAGAACAACCTCGCCGCCCTGTGCCGCAACCACCACCGCTTCAAAACCTTCCACAACTGGCACTACCAACTCGCCCCCGACGGCACCCTGACCATCACCACCGACACCGGACACACCCTCACCACCCACCCCGACGGGCCCCTCGCACGCTGGCGCCACC
>NZ_JALJRF010000057.1:0-1305 GCF_024519835.1 Dietzia sp. Die43
CTCTGGCATCGCTTCCCCTTATAGCTGATCCCTCTACGGATCCGGGGGAACCTCACTCGGCGAGCTTCTCGCGATCGGCGCGCGAGCGCGCAGACTGCTTTTCGACATAGACCCGATCACACTCCCCCACCGCCTCGAGCTGACGCGCCTCATTCTGATCCGCAGCCGACACCCGCACATAGGCCACCCTCTGCCCGCGCGGACGCGAGGCCCGGCGAACCGACGTCGGATCCGGCTTTGGCTTCCCCTCGACGATGTTCTCCGAGTCCGTTGACTCCACCCGGAAGTTCCAGCCCAACTCGTCCCGGCGACGGAACCGAGTCCGCGCCTTCCCGCGGCTGACGATGAGCACCTCCTCGCCACCGTCACCCGAACGGCTCAGAAGCGTCCCAATCCGATCCGCCATTGAAGGCCCTCCCCGCATCCGGCGTATCAATACACCCTAGACCCGGAGAGACGACGTTTCATAACTTGGCTAACCCACCCTGCGCTACAGCGAGATGTGGGTTTGAGTGCTTTGCGGCGGTTTTCTGTGATCGCTTGGGGGCGTTAGTTTCCGATCACGAGGATGCTGGCGGCGGATTCTATGACGTCGTCGGTGATGGTCTCGAGTTGGTTGATCTTGAGCACTCGGGCGATCTGAGGGAAGAGGCGTTCGAGGAGGCAGAAGTTGCCCCGGGTGATGCGTTCGATCGCGGCGATCGCTTGAGCGTCGGTGAAGTCGTCTGGGTCAAGAGTGCGGCCGAGGCGTTTCCAATGGCGATCGAGGACGAAGAGCAGTTCCTCGCGTCCTAGTGCCCGGTATCGGTGTGAAAATCCGAGGCGGCTGTAGAGCTGAGGGTAGTGGCGAAACCGCTGGTCAATGCCAGGCATGCCGATGAGGATGATCGCCAGGTCGTAGCGGTCGTGTTCATCACGGAGGAGTTCGAGTGCGGTCGGGGCCAGTCGTTCGGCTTCATCGATGATGAGCAGCTCGACCCACTTGTTGGTGTGACCTGAGTGGGCGCCGGTGACTTTGCCGATGTTGCGCTGGTGTTCGTCGATGCAGATGCCGAGCTTTGTCTGCAGGTGCGCGATCTCGTGCATGAGGATTTTGGGCCTGGGGAGCACCTCGGGGGTGTAGAACACGGTCCGGCACCGGTTCGCAGTTGCATAAAGCTTGGCGTCGTCTTCGGTGCGCGGCCCCCATTCGGTGATGAACGGTTCCACGGTGTCCCAGTGGGCGTATCGGCGTGCCGATTGGGTCTTGCTGTGGTTCCCCCCGAATCGTGGAGGGTTTCCTAGGCGGCTTCCGGTTCGGTCGCC
>NZ_JALJRF010000058.1:0-952 GCF_024519835.1 Dietzia sp. Die43
GCCTCACCGCATCACCGGCGAACCCCAGCTATGCACTCCGGATCCGGAAGGGCCAGCAAACCGCCCGCGGCTGCCCACAACATCGGCGTAGTGGACAGGTCGATCGGGGCAGTTAGCCGCATCCCGCCCATCACGATCACTACCAGCGCCATCACCAGCAGGAAACCGCCGTTGACCAATGCGCCGACAATTTCCGCGCGATACCAGCCGAAGCTGCGGTCTTCATCTGCTGGCCGGCGGGCGAGCCGTGCAGCAATGATGGCCACCAGTACGCCACCGACGGCCGAGAAAGTGTGGAAGGCATCTGAGATCACCGCGACCGAACCGGTCCATAACCCGATGCTAATTTCAATGAAGAAGTAAATTCCCGTCAGCCACGCCGAGATGGCCAGTCCCCACCCAGGGCCGCGCGCACCGTCCGTGTAACTGTGGCCTCCGTGTCCGTGAGTCATGAACCCCTCCTCCTGACCGCAAGGTCAGTTCTGGTGTGATTGCTCATCCCCACCGGGAGCAACCGGCAGGGCGAAATATGGTCGAAATTGAGGATCTGATCGGGTCAGTGCGAGTTAGTGCTCGCGTCTGGAGGAGAGCATCTCTGGTGGAGGTCATTGCGGCGGGGCGCTTCCTCGCTCGGTGGTGGCGGCGAAGTGAGGTTCCCCCGGATCCGTAGAGGGATCAGCTGTAATGAGTATTTGAGGGTTTGGGAGCCACTGGATATTGAGGTTGGGAGCCACCGTTATTGGCTTTGAGAGCCGGTGGCCGATGGGGTCGGAGCCACCGGCTCCCGTGCGCGGTCCCGTGGGGTTAATTCACGGCGGTGTGTTCGCGCATGTTGAAGGTGCCGGTCTCGATCCAGAGGGTGTTGTGGACGATACGGTCCATGATGGCGTCGGCGTGTGAGGTTCCCCCGGATCCGTAGAGGGATCAGCTATAAGGGGAAGCGATGCCAGAG
>NZ_JALJRF010000059.1:0-941 GCF_024519835.1 Dietzia sp. Die43
AGGTGCGATTCGGGGTCGAGCAGATCTGCCGCGTGCTCACCGAGCACGGCATCACGATCTCCCCGAGCACCTACTACGCCCGCTCGGCCGCGCCGTCCACCGCCGCCGAACTGGATGACGCGTACGCCGCCCACGAGGTGTTCTGCCTATTCCACGACCAGCGGGGCCTGTACGGAGTGCTCAAGCTATGGCACAGCCTGCGCCGGCGGGGCCGGGACATCGGCCGAGATCAGGTGGCCCGCCTGATGGGCATCTGCGGCATCGCCGGCATCGTGCGAGGTAAGCGGCGCACAATCACCACCGAGTCCGATCCCTCCGCGGACCGGCACCCCGATCTGATCGACCGTCAGTGGAACGCGCCGACGCGGCCCGACCAGTGGTGGGTAGCCGACTTTACATATGTATGGACACTCGCCGGCTTCTGCTACGTCTCGTTCGTCGTGGACGTCTACTCCCGCCGAATACTCGGCTGGCGCGCCTCGATGACCAGGCGCTCCGATCTGGTCCTGTCGGCACTCGAGCAGGCGATTCACACCCGCCGACGGGGCTCGTTCGAGTTCACCTCGACCGGACTCGTCCACCACAGCGACGCCGGCACCCAGTACGTCTCCCTGGCCCTGACCGATGCGCTCCGCGACGCCGGGATGCAGGGGTCGATAGGCAGCGTCGGCGACGCTCTCGACAATGCCCTCATGGAGTCCACGATCGGGCTCTACAAGACCGAACTGATCGACCTCGAGACGACCCGCAGGTGGACCGGACGCAACGAGGTCGAACGCGAGACCGCGGACTGGGTGCGATGGTTCAACGACGAGCGGCTGCACTCGGCGACCGACTACCGACCACCCGTCGAATACGAAGAGATGTACCGTTCCAAACAGGCGACCGAACCTCAGGCCGCTTGATTCAGCAACACCCTCCGACGGAGCCAGTGCGGTTCA